>JAJSAL010000039.1 GCA_024274705.1 Spirochaetota bacterium | reverse complement strand
GAAGCCCGGTATCGTAGTCGATATTTCAGAAACCCGGGATCAAAAAGTCCGGGCCATTGAAACGTACGGATCCCAGGTCCGGAAACGGGGGGAAGATGACGGGGATTCGGAGACCTTTGTCCGGTCTCCCGATTTCTGGGAAGTGCTGGATGCCCGGGACAGACAGGCAGGGGCCATGATCGGAACCTGGTTCGGTGAGCCTTTTCATACGCCCAACCCGGTGGGAATTTCCAGGGAACTCCGGGTATTTTAACAGAAGGAACACGAGAGGAGGTACATCCTGAATATTGCAGTGCTCCACTATCACAGGGTGGGCGGTTCCGGGATCGTTGCATATGAAATCGGACGGTCTATGGCGGAAGACCGGGGACATGAAGTTCATTTTGTCGGTATGGAACCGCCGTTCCGGTTTGGCGGTACTTTCTCAGAGCGAATGCACTTCCACAAAGTCGAGGTGAAGGAATACCCGGTATTCGACTATCAGCCCTATACACTAGCCCTTGCATCACAGCTCTCCGAGCTGATCCTGCTTCATGATATTGATGTTATTCACAGCCATTATGCCCTGCCTCATGCCGTGGCCGCCCACCTGGCGAAGGAAATATCCGGGAAACCGGTGAAAACCGTGGCTACCCTTCACGGTACGGATATCACCGTGGTGGGGGCCCATCCCACAATGCGGAATATTACCTGTTACGCAATAAGAGTGAGTAACAGGGTGACTGCCGTTTCAGATTCTCTTAAGGAAGCTACCATAAAGGAATTCGGGATTTCAAAAAATAAAATTCGTAAAATTTATAATTTCGTGAATCCCAAACATTTCAATCCGGATCTTCCCCGGGTGAAACAGCTCAATCCGAAGGGTAAGAAAATCATTATTCACATTTCAAATCTCAGGCCGGTTAAGTCTCCGCTGGATGTAATAGAAATATTCTACGGTATTCAGAAGACAATTAGGGAAGAGATGGAATTATGGGTGGTAGGCGAAGGCCCTCTCCTTTCGGCCATGATCGCCAGGGCCGGAGAACTGGATATCAGTAATTCGGTAAAATTTATCGGGATCTACTCGAATATCGGTTCCCTCCTGGCATCCGCAGACTGTTTTCTCCTGCCAAGTAAGCAGGAGTCTTTCGGCCTGGCAGCATTGGAGGCGATGATGTGCGGAACCCCGGTAATTGCAACCCGGGTGGGCGGGCTCCCGGAGCTGATCGACGACGGTAGTACCGGTTTCCTCTTCGATTTCGGCCGGAACCAGGAGGCTGTGGATAAAGCCTCCGAGCTTTTTCAGAACGAGCAGCTCTATGCCAGGATCAGGGAGAATGGACTGGAAAGGGCCAGGACCAAGTATGATATGACTGCCATCGTCTCCCAATACGAGGAACTGTACCTGTTATAGCTGTCTGAAGTGGAGTGTTTCGACCCATGAATATTAAAAAGGTGTTGCCCTTTCTTTCCTGGTTCCCCCTTTCAGGAGAACAGGTACGAAGCGATCTCATCGCCGGTATAACGGTGTCACTGGTACTCATCCCCCAGTCTATGGCGTATGCCCAACTTGCGGGTATGCCTCCCTACTACGGGTTGTATGCAGCGTTTATACCGGGGTTCATCGGAGCGCTCTGGGGGTCTTCCTATCACCTTGCTTCGGGTCCTACGGCAATGACCGCCCTCCTTATAGCTTCCGCTCTCCTGCCGTTTGCCGCATTCGAGACTCCCGAATATGTACGTCTTGCCATGGTTCTTGCCCTTCTGGTTGGGGTGTTCAGGCTGATCATCGGTATTTTCAAACTTACTTTCCTGGTTAACTTCATATCCCAGCCGGTAATCCGTGGATTTACCAATGCCGGGGCAATCATCATAGCCCTGTCTCAGTTCGGTAAAAT
>JAJSAL010000038.1 GCA_024274705.1 Spirochaetota bacterium | reverse complement strand
ATATTTTGAAACTGTATTCCCGGATGGATTGGGGTTTCAGCGGAGGAGGAGAACCGATACTCGAGAGTGGAGGCAGGTAAGAAAACGGGAAATTTGACCGGTCCATTTACCTATATATTCTGTGGAGGCTACCAGGCGTCAAACTGCCCTCACGGTTCCTGCTGCTTAGTAATCTTGATATCTTATGCTGTTTCCGGTATAGTCCTGGAACCATGAAAAAGCTATTCATATCCCTCACCCTGATTCTCGGTTTGTTCGGTGCGGTTGCCTCTGTGAGTGCTGAACAGATTGCCTGGCAGATCATCGGTCATGATCTGAGCCGGGATAAGTTGAAAGTGGATATCGCCCGGAATGCGAACCGGGGTTTCGTTCCCATGGGAATTTCCTTTTACGATCAGAAACTCTTCGTTCTTTATCTGCACGGAGAAGGGTTGGAGATTCAGGGCTGGAATCTGGAATGGTATCTGGATAGTGATGAACTTGCAGAGGGACTGAACAGGAACATCGAAGATGGATATAATCCTTCCGGAATTGCCGATGCGGGAGACCTCTTTTTCGTCATGTATATCAAGACCACCGGAGATACGTTGAACTGGGATTTCGTTCAGACCCCGATTAAGCTGGACAGGTATTCTATCCTTCTTCAGCCGTCTTTGGCAAAGGTCTACATTCCGGTAGGTATTACAGAAATGTATGGAGAATACTGGACCCTGGTTATTCAGAATAAAGGGGGAGGCCATGCAAAGATGACACAGCTCGAAAAGTTTCCTTCAGATAATGATTCCATAAACAAGGGTGTGATAAACAAAGTAACGGAAGGGATGCTTCCCTGGGGGCTCATGTATAACGGTGATTCTGTTACAATTCTTTTCGTCAGGTTCTAAAGCACTAAGGCTCTCACCCTGAATCCAGATATACCCTGGGTACCCGCTGGCTGATCCAGCAGGTGATTTCATAGGGGATGGTATCGATGAGGTCCGCCAGGTCCTCGGCATCGGGAGCTTCTCTTTGTGGACCGAAGAGGGTAACCCTGTCGAACAGGGATGCTTCATGAGACCGTCCCATATCTACCATGAGCTGGTCCATGCATATCGTTCCGGCTACGGGGTACCGTTTCCCCCGTATACATACCTCTGCTTTATGCGATAAGAGCCTGCTCTAGCCGTCACCATATCCGACCGGTATTGTTGCGATAACAGACTCACGATCTGTATGATACTTAAGTCCATAGGATATCCCGGTTCCCGGGGGAACGGTTTTCAGGAAAACGATTTTTGATTCAAGCTCCATAACAGGTTTGAGGTCAAGTATCCGTTCCTGGTTCTTTGAAGGGTAGTATCCATAGAGAATAATGCCCGGCCGGGCCATATCAAGATGGGATTCTTTAAGGCTTATAACAGCACCGGAGTTGGCAGCATGTACCAGCCCGGGATGAATCCCCCGTTCCTGAATGCTTTTGACTGCCCTGTTGAACAGGGAGAGCTGGTTGCGGGTCCGGGTGCCGTCTTTTTCGTCTGCTACGGGGAAGTGGGTACATGTGCCCTGGAGTTCACAGTGGGAGGAATCGGCGGCGGCTGCTGCAAGGTCGGCGGCATCTTCGGGGCTGCAGCCGATTCTCCCCATACCGGTATCGATTTTCACGTGGATATTCACTTTTTTCGACCGGGACCCGGCTTCCCTGTTTACCCTCCGGATGAACTCTTTGTCTGCTGCAACACAGGAGATGTCATGTTCTACAATTTCCGGAATCTCTTCGGGGTCAGGAATGCTCAGAAGAACAACAGGGACCGAAATCCCCCCGGTACGGAGCTCTATCCCCTCATCTACCGTGGCTATCCCCAGGTACTCTACTCCTTCCTCAACCGCAGTGCGGGCAACAGGAACGGCGCCGTGGCCGTATGCATTCGCCTTCACCGCCATGCACATTTTCACCCCGGGACCGATATGTTTTCGTACCTGCCGGATGTTGTGCCGGAGGTTTTCAAGATGGATAAGGGCTTTTGTGGAACGCATGGAACGAGTGTAACCCAGTGCGTCAGATATCATCAAGCCGGAAAAGCTCTTTAGGATTGTCGAAAAAAAGCATACCGGCGATCTCCCCGGCTCTCTCCGTGTCAAAAACTCCCTGGGAAACTTTCATCGCCAGGTCCCGGCTCACATTCTCCCGGGCGATATGCTGGTGGCCGTACACTCCATCGATGAACAGGTAGTCCCCGCCGAAAGCGCTTATCTTATTTACCGGCACTGCGTCCAACCATTCAGTCAGGGCGTAAACGCTGGCTTCCGGGGAGATAATGTGGGCCCAGCACATATCGATGAATACATTGGGAAAGTTTTTTACCAGGGCGGAAAGGACATGTTCATACGGATAGCCCATGTGAAAGATATCGAACCTGATCTTGGGATAGCGCAGAAACAGTGGTACCGGGAGTGATGGATCGCTGTTGTAAATGAGGTTTCCGTTTCCTTCCTGCAGCCCGGTATGAATCTGAAAGGGAAAGTTCTTCGTGTTGGCGAACCTCAATACACGGTGCATCATGTAGTTCTGAAAGGTCTCTCCCGGTGTGAAAGCCGACGGCAGGTAGTTGCCCATGTGCAGGTAGGAGAAGAGCAGGTCGAACTCCTCCTGAGCATCGGGAAAACCGGCGCTTTCATAGCTGATTTTCCGCTGGTACGCGAGACCGCTTTTCATGTATCCTTGACTCTTATAGGTAAAGGCGGGTATTAATGCTTAGAACCATGAAAAAGGGAACCGTTTTCCGCCTTGTCCTTCTTTTCGCTGCGGCAGGATTGATCATCTACTTACTGTTTCCCCTCTCTTCCAAGAAGTACCGGATTACCTTTGACCAGGATAAAATCGACGGGAAAAAACGTTTTCTGGACTCTGTCGCCGGGAAGAAAAATACCCGGGAGAGGGGACCGAATATCCTGATCATCACTGCCGACGATCTCGGGAAGACAGACATCTCTCTGTATGGGGGTGAACAGGTTGACACTCCTCATATGGATTCTATCGGAGAAGAGGGAGTAACCTTTACCGAGGCATATGCTACCTCCCCGATCTGCAGTCCTTCCAGGGCCGGACTCCTGACAGGTAGATACCAGCAGAGGTTCGGGTTTGAATATCAGCCGAGAGACAGGTATCCGAAAAACCTGTTGGAGCGCTTGATCTACACCTACGTTGTCGATCTGGGTGACATGTTCATAACCGAAGGAGACCACCGCTATCCCAGGCAGCGGGACATCGATCTCCAGGGACTGCCGCCGTCGGAAATCAACCTTGCGGAATTGCTGGGAAGCGGCGGGTATAATACTGCGATCATGGGGAAATGGCACTTAGGGTATACGGATCCATTTATCCCGAATAATGCCGGATTCGATTATCAGTACGGATTCTATGAAGCCTTTTCCCTCTATGCTCCTGTGGATGACCCGGATATTGTAAACTACCGTCATGATTATTTTGCCAATAAATATATCTGGAGGCAGGAACGGAAAGGCCCCTGCGCAATACAAAAAAATAATGAGGTGATCGAAGAAAAAGAGTATCTTACCTTCCGGATTGCCGAAGAAGTGGATGAGTACATCCGGACTAACAGGGATGAGCCGTTTTTCATTTATGCATCCTTTAATGCACCTCACACGCCGTTTCAGGTGCCCCGGGAGTATTACAACCGTTTCGATCACCTAGGTGATGAGAACAAGAGGGTCTACTATGCCATGATTTCCGCCCTGGATGATGCAATCGGGACGATCCTCGAGACTCTCCGCAGCCTCGGTCTGGAAGAAGACACCCTTATCCTGTTTGCCAGTGATAACGGCGGGGCTACGTACACCGGAGCAACGGACAATGCTCCTCTTAAGGGGGGGAAGTTCACGAATTTCGAAGGGGGCATCAATATCCCCTGTATGATCCGCTGGAAAGGTCAGCTGGCTCCGGGTGTGGAGTACAAATTTCCCGTCAGTTTGACAGACTTCTTTGTCACTGCCGTATCGGCTGCAGGAATCCCTCTTCCGGAAGACCGGGTGTACGATGGTGTGGACCTTCTGCCGTTTGTTCGCGGGGAAATTTCCGGTGCTCCTCACCGGGCTTTGTACTGGAGGTCCGGTTTCAATAAAGCGATTCGCATGAACCGGTTGAAGCTTATACTCGATACGGAAAGGGGAACCACCATCCTGTATGACCTGTTGAGTGATAAAACAGAAAAACAGAACGTCGCGGACCAGTACCCGGTAATCACGGAGAAACTGAAAGACAAGCTGAGGCAATGGGAACATGAACTCCGTTACCCCTTATGGCCTCATCTGATGGATTACCGCTTTATCATAGACGGCGAGGAATATATATTTGCCCTCTAAGAAACATACCGGTACCTTCTCTCTCCTGGTAAAACCCGCTTCTGCAGACTGCAATCTTTCCTGCGACTACTGCTTTTACCTGGAAAAATCCCGGCTTTACCCGGAAGACCGTGTCCATAGAATGGACGATACAGTGCTGGAGAAGATGATCGCCACCTACCTGGGAACACGGCAGAAAGTTTATTCCTTCGGCTGGCAGGGAGGTGAACCAACTCTCTTAGGCAGCGATTTTTTTCGCAAAGTCACATCACTGCAGGAGCGTTATGGAAAGCCCGGTTCCGTTGTGTCTAACGGACTTCAGACGAACGGTACACTCATCGACAATGATCTGGCAGAGCATTTTAAAACGTATCACTTTCTTCTTGGGGTCAGTCTTGACGGACCCCAAGCCCTTCACGATGTATACAGGAAAAAACGGGACGGAAGCGGAACGTACCGGGACGTGATCCGGGGAATCGAAATTCTGAACAGCCACGGTGTTGAATACAATGCCCTCGTGCTGGTAACCAAGGCTAACGTGGCAAAACCGGTACAAGTGTACCGCCACCTGAAGGAATTGGGTATATTCTATCATCAGTATATTCCCTGCGTGGAATTCGATGAATCCGGAAAACCGGAACCCTGGACGATAACAGGGGAAGAGTGGGGGATGTTTTTACGGTCCCTGTTCCGGCAGTGGACTGCCGGTGATGTGGAAAGGGTATCGATCCGTAATTTTGATGCAGTGCTGCAGCTTCTGGTACATAACCGGGAAGTAATGTGCACCATGGGTAGAAACTGCAGGCAGTATTTTGTAGTTGAATACTCGGGAGACGTCTACCCCTGTGATTTTTTTGTGGAACCTAAGCTCAAACTCGGAAATATCATGGGTACCGGATGGGAAGAGCTGAAAAAAACCAAAGAGTATGCCCGGTTTGGAAGGAAAAAAAGTGAATGGCCCGGTGAGTGTGGGAGATGTGCTTATCTTCTCTACTGTGCCGGTGATTGTCTGAAACACCGGAGAAACCGGGATGACGGTACGAAACAGGAAAGCTGGCTCTGCGATGGATGGAAGAGCTTCTACGGATACTCTTTACCGGGGTTTCATCGTTTAAGGGAGGTACTGAAATCGGGATGATTACGGTGTATGTTCAGATATCAGAGGAAAAACCCTGGTGATCCGGTCTCTTTCAGGTTACACGACTTCCCGGAGCTCTTTTATGGTATCGAACTGTCTCAATTTGAGGATTGCCTTGTTCTGGATCTGCCGTACCCGTTCTCTGGTGATACCGAGTTTCGCGCCGATGTCTTCAAGGGTAAGAGGTCCTTCTCCTTTCAGGCCGTAACGCATGTTGACGATTTTTTCTTCCCTGTTCTCAAGCTGGGAAATCGACCGGTGGAGCAGGGCACGAATGTTGCCGGAAAAGGCATCTTCAAATGGATTGGCATATTTTTCGGTTCCAATAATTTCCTGCAGGGGAGTAATACCGTCATCATCCACCGTGGAATCCAGGGAGCTGGTGTCCTTGGATATGGACTGGAGTACTTCGATCCGTTCCCGGCTCAAATTCATGTAGTTTGCTATCTCACGAACTTTCGGTTCCCGGCCGAGTTCCTGGGTCAGGAAACTAGAGTAATCATGGTATTTGTTCACCTGTTTCAAGGCGTGTATAGGTATTCGGATCGGTTTTCCCTTGTCGGCAATTGCTTTGATGATCGACTGCTGGATCCACCAGGTCCCGTAGGTGGAGAACTTGCATCCCTTCCGGTAATCAAAACGGTTTACCGCTTCGATAAGACCAATGTTGCCCTCATTGATCAGATCCAGGAGACTCAGCCCCCGGTACTGATACCGCTTGGCGATGGATACCACCAGCCGTAAGTTGGCGGTAATCATTTCATTCCTGAATCTTTCCAGACCGGATTCAAGAGCGTCAGCCCGCACACGGTACGTGTCCTTGTCTATTTTTCCCTTCCGGAAGCTTGTCTCCCACCGGGATATTCTGAATTTTGTTTTTGATATTTTTTTTCCGATTCTCAGTTCTTCGTCCTTGGTCAGGAGTTTGTGCTTCATAATCTGCTTCAGATAGATAGAGAGGTTATCCAGTTCGCGTTGTTTTTTTTTCGGTTCCATTTCTTCCTCCAGTTGTAGAAATGTATACAGCATGAATCGTGCCAAAAAAGTTGTTTATAATTCTTTGTATTGTAATGAATTATGTTTACACAAAAAGGCACTCAAAATGAAACTCTATAACTTAAGTTATAATAATATGGGGTTTAGCT
This sequence comes from Spirochaetota bacterium, assembly GCA_024274705.1. GTDB lineage: Bacteria > Spirochaetota > Spirochaetia > SPDA01 > JAJSAL01 > JAJSAL01. The sequence goes on along the minus strand of JAJSAL010000038.1, from coordinate 1,375 downwards.
ATATAACTTTTTACTGAATAAAGAATTACGAGATGTTTACGGGTTATAGGCAGAAGAAAAGTTATACCCTTTAGTAGAGTTGCGAACCCTGGATACTACTATACCCTTCTCTGTTTAATTCGTTTGTTCAGCGCAGGCTGGGAGATCCCCAGCAGTTGTGCCGCAATGGTTTGGTTTCCTTTTGCCCGCCCCAGGGCTTCGGCTACAAGAATTTCTGTCAGCTCTTTGATTGTTGGAAGGGTATCCGGAAACTGTACGATCTGGTCCTTCTTCTTTGACTGAGGCATGCCTTTGATCCCGAAAGCCCTGCGAAAGCTTTCTGTGGAAAGTATTCCCGATTTATGGCTGCTCACCGCGTCATAGATATACGCCTTTAATTCACGAACGTTGCCGGGGAACGCATAGGTCTCCAGGAGGGTAATGAGTTCCGGAGGATAGGCAGGTACCTTTTTACCCAGGTCCGCTGCCGCCTCGTTCAGGAAATGTTCCGTCAGCAGTATAAGATCGTCTTTTCTCTCACGCAAAGGGGGAATTTCGATGTGATGGGTAATAAGGCGGAAATAGAGATCCTTTCGGAAACTGCCGGACTCAACCAGAGAGAGGAGATTTTTATTAGTTGCAACAATGATGCGGGCATCAGACCGCTTGGGGACATCGGAGCCTACAGGAAGATAGTCGAAGGTTTCCAACAGACGCAGCAGTTTTACCTGGGATAGCTGACTCAGATCGCCTATTTCATCCAGGAACAGGGTTCCCCCCCTGGCTTTTTCAATGAGGCCTTCCCGTGCCTGTTCAGCGCCGGTATACGATCCCCTGGTATGGCCGAACAGTGTGTCTGCGAACATGGAGTCTTCAAAACCGGCAACATTCACAGCGATAAAATCGCATTTCACACCGCTCACCTTGTGTATCGCCTGGGCGATAAGCTCTTTCCCTGTTCCCGTTTCACCGGTAATGAGAACAGTTTTTCCGGACAGTGAAACCGACTCAACGTACATAAGCATGGAGCGCATGGTTTCGTTCCGGGTTATTATGGAAGAGAACGCTTCAGGATGATCGAGCTCCTGGGTAAAAAGGTGTTTTTTTAACGAGAGATTTTCCTGTTTCAGCTCCTGTATCTCTATGGCCCTTTTTACAGATGCGGTGAGGTCACTTTTTTTTACCGGTTTAACCAGGTAATCGAAGGCGCCCGTTTTAATACAGTCCACCGCGGTAGAGATATCCGTGTCTCCTGTAACAATGATGACGGGAATTTCAGGATATTCGGCTTTCACCAGGGGGAGGAGCTCTTTCCCTGAAATAACAGGCATAGTCAGGTCCAGGAGTATAACACCTATGTGTTTTTCCTGTACGAGATCCAATATGCCGCTGCCGT
>JAJSAL010000037.1 GCA_024274705.1 Spirochaetota bacterium | reverse complement strand
TTCATACGTTCGAACATAGGCTCCCCCTGACCTTTTCCGCAGGTGTTACAGAATATCCTCTCCACGGCCGCAGTGTGGATGTACTGCTGAACAAAGCGGACCAGGCGATGTACATGTCTAAACACAGCGGGAAAAATAAACTAACCGTCCTGAAAGAGAAGAGGGATTCCAAGCGGTATGCTCCGAAGAAAGAAATTACCATCAGTCTCGGGGGAGTTCAGAATGAACCCGGAGAAGTTTTAGATGTTTCTCTCGGCGGACTCTCCTTCGAAGCTGCCCGTCATCTCGAGGTAGGAGAACTGGTAAGCCTGACCCTGGTAATACCGACGGAAGGCCGCCGGATCGAGTTGAAAACCCAAATCGTATGGGTCAAGGAACATGAAGCAGGACTTACAAAAATGGGAGCCCGGTTCGAACATGAAAGCAGCGCCCTTTTAGTAGAAATCATTAAAAGGATTTCCGTCGCCTGATCAGACACAGGGGTCCTTCACTTTTCCCCGGCAGACATTTTCTCTTTCATTTTTTCTTTATATTCAGTTATCTCAATCATCGGGGGCCGTTCCTCTTCTATGATTGTTTTCTCCACAGCCTCGAAAACGTCGTTGTTTACCTGGAACTGCCGTAAGACCGTGTTCATTTCCGGCAGTGTCGGGATTAATCCCAGGTATTCCATACGGGAGAGAAACGTCTGGAGAATCCCGAAAGCCATCTTTCCCAGGTCCCGGGTATGCTGGTTCCTGTGGACCCTCTGATCCAGGTCGGTCTGCCCGAATGCGTCTATTCCCCATTTCTGGTACACATCCAGAAGGTGAGAGGTCTCAACTCCGTATCCGATGGGAAAGGAAATCTGTTCGAGCACCTCTCTCCGGACAGCATATTCACCGGAGAGGGGCTGTATGATGCCGGAGAGTTCCGGGAAAAAGAGTGAGAAAAGGGGGCGGATGAGGATTTCCGTTACCCTGCCGCCTCCTGAAGGACGAATACCACTGGACGATGCCAGGGGCCTGTCATAGAAAGCCTTGACATACTTGATTTCCGGTCTCTCGATGAGGGGCGCAATGAGACCGTAGGCAAACCGGGGATGGATATTCTTGATGTCCGCATCGATGTACACGATGATGTCCCCTTTCAGCTGATAGATCGCTTTCCACAGGTTTTCCCCTTTCCCCCGTTTCTCTTCCAGCCCGGGCAGAATGTCCTTTGAAAGATACACATCGGCACCAAAGGCGGCAGCTACGTCCCGGGTGGAGTCCGTGGACCCGGAGTCTATGACAGCCAGCTCATCGATGAGATGATGCCGGGTCATAAGCTCGGACTTGAATATCACCACTTCCTTACCGATGGTTTTCTCCTCGTTTAAGGTTGGAATGCAGAGGGAAACCGTAAGACCCTGTTTCTCTTTTTCTTTAATAAGCTTTTTCAGATCTGTAAAATGAGAGTGATGAAATGTATTGTTCTTGAGCCATTCATTGAGACTCATTGCAGAACCCCTTGTCGATTGCCAGGATCAGTCCCAGGATCTGGGTAATACCCTTGAAAACCGGATCTATCTGTATGGTTTCGTCGGACTTTCCCATGTTTTCACCATCTGTCAGTCCGAGGGTAACAGCCGGAATTTTTTTGTCGATTAATGCGGAGAGCTCGGACATGCTCGGGGTGATCCTGTGTTTTACCCGGAGTTTTTTCATGATGTCCCGGGTCCGTGTCGCCAGCGGGTGGGCAAACCGGATACCTCCGGGCTTTCGCTGAGCGAGGATATCCAACGTTATTTCCGCATCGGTCAAGGCGGAGACCTCCTCTGTGATATTCAGGATCTGCCGTGCTATCTTACGCACCATTTTTTCCGACTCACTTCGGATCTCGAACCGGAGCACAGCGCTGGTTGCTACGGCATCGTAGGTTGTACCCCCCTGAACCGAGCCCAGTACGATGTTAGTCCGCGGTTCTTTCGGTATGGGAATGCTAAGGATGGCGCCGATGATCTTGTTGATGGTAACGATGGATCCCACAGCTCCAAAACGGGTCCAGTCGTAGAATTCGGGCACTTTGCAGTTGATTTCGCACCTCATCATACCGATGGATGCATAGCTTAAGCGTCCCAGCTTTACCCCTTCCACACAGAGCCCGGCGCTGATAGGTACTGCCGAGTTAGCAAGAAAAAACCTTAAGCCCTCGATATTTCCTTTTCCCAGGCTCCTGGATGACCCCATGATGATGAGATTCGATTTCAGTTTCATATTCAGGTGGTCCAGGATAAGGGGGAGGGAGGCAATCACCGCGAGGCCGAGGGAGTTGTCTCCGACACCGGGACCGATAGCGTATTCCGGCTGGAGTGTAACCGTGTGATCCGTTTTTTCATCGAATAGGGAATCCAGGTGGGCTACTACAAGGATATTTTTTTTTCCATCTGTACCGGGGAGAATGCCCAGTCCGTTCCCCACCTCATCGAAAGAACAGTTGTGAAGACCATAATCGGTGAGGCGGTCGATAAAAAAATCCCTTCGCTGGTCCTCCCGGAAGGTGGGTGCCGGTAATTCGTTGATCATAACAAGGTTGGTCAGAATGGTTTCACGGAGATCGAAAACCTTTTCCTTGTAATTGTCTAGTTTATTAAGCAAATTTTGAAATCGCGTGCTCATCCTTCTCTCTATGTACTTTTCCGGATTTAGTGTTTCTTTTGTAATTGTAGGAGATTAACCCGTTGAAATCAATAGGAATAGATCTTCCAGGAAGAACTGACCAGGGTCTCTACATCGCTGAACTCTGCGGTCCATGAGAGAAGTTCCCTGGCTTTTTGCGCGGAGGCAACCAATTCTGCCGGATCACCGCTGCGTCGTCCGGTAATCTCAGCGGGAATGGGTTTCCCGGTGATGGACCGGGCAGTTTCCAGGATCTCCATCACGCTTAAGCCCTCCCCGCTTCCCAGGTTTACGGTGATACTCTCCCCTGTATTCTGTATATATTCAAAAGCTTTCATGTGAGCTGAAGCCAAGTCGGTTACATGAATATAATCCCGTACTCCGGTGCCGTCCTTGGTCGGAAAGTCATTACCGAACACTTTCAGCTTTTCCCGTTTACCTGCTGCCACTTCCATGATAACAGGGAGGAGGTTTGCCGGGTTTCGTTCCATTCCGCGGATCCTCCCATCTACATCGTATCCGGCGGCGTTGAAATAACGGAGAGAAGCGTATTTCAGCCCTTTCAGCGTATCGTACCAGGAGAGAAGCCGCTCGATCTCGAGTTTCGTAAACCCATAATAGTTTTCCGGCCTGGTCGGGTGGTTCTCATCGATGGGAAGGTAGTCAGGTTCACCGTATACAGCTGCAGAGGATGAAAAGATGAAACGGCGGATATCAGAATTCACCGCGGCGTTCAGAATATTAATCGTACCGCATATGTTGTTGACCGAATACTTTTCAGGTGCTGTCATGGACTCACCGGCGGCTTTCAGCGCGGCAAGATGAACCAGAGCGTCAAACCCTTTCCCCATGGTCTCCAGGAGGAAGGGATAGTCCAGAATGTCTCCTTCTATAAATTCGCCTTCTTTGAAAAGGTTCTCTCTGCACCCTGAAGAGAGGTTGTCATATACCGTAATGTCATACCCCTGGTCTAGAAATAAGCGGCTCACATGACTCCCGATATACCCGGCCCCGCCGATGATTAGAATTTTCATATCCGCCTCCTGAACCTGACGATGTTCCAGCCGTGTTTTTTTGCTTCCCGGTTAAGCATTACATCCGGGTTTACTGCAATGGGGGTGCCTACCGCTTTGAGCAGCGGCAGGTCGTAGTAACTGTCGGAATAAAAGTCGCAGTCCTTAAGAGTCAACCCCTTTTCCCGGACGTACCGGGTTACCAGGGCTTTTTTTTCTTCACCAAAGGCGGGCTTCCCGAGAAATCTCCCGGTACTTTTCCCGTTTTCGAACTCCAGCCTGGAGGAGACGAAATCCACTTCCAGGTACCGTGCCAGGGGTCGTATAAATAATTCGATGGATGAGGATGCCAAAGCGATGATGTTCCCCCGTGACCTTTCATATTCGAGGATCTCTACAGCTTCCCCGTAGAGATCCTTTACAATGGAAGTCTCCATACACTCATCGGCACACTGGATGAGCACCTCTTTCTCTTTCCCCTGCAGAACGGTAAAAGTAGAGAAAAAGAATGAATCGTCCAGCTTCCCTGCCCTGTATTTGAGGTAATAGTAAGGAAATGAAATGATGAGTTTTTTCGGAAAAATCCCTTTACGGATGGCATGGTAAACAAAATACCTGGCGGTGGAGTGTTTTATCAGGGTGTGATCTACGTCGAACAATACAATCTTCATCAGAAGCCCCATAATAGTAAATTTTACTCTATTCCTCAACATGAATAAAAATTTCTTGAACTGGAATCATAAAGCCTATAGTATTGATGGGAGAGGAGATACTCGAACTATGGCTGAACAATACGATTTTAGCGTTCTGAAACTCGGCGCAGCAAAAATACCTTCCCCGATCAAGATGTCAAAAATCTACGGAGATTCCCTGGCCAACTATGTTCGGGAGGATGAGTGTATCCTCTACGATATCGACGTCAAACCGGGAGGCACCCCGCCTTCCCTGGCAAAAAACCATCTTCTCGAAAAAGCCGGTCCCCGGGAGCATATCTATTTCAATCCAGGCCATGTTCATGCCGGTGTGGTCACCTGCGGGGGGCTTTGCCCCGGTTTGAACGACGTTATCCGGGCAATCGTTGTAACCCTTTCGCTCCGCTACGGCGTAACCCGTATATCCGGAATCCGCTACGGATACCGGGGTTTCCTACCGGAATACAATCTCCCGACGATAGCTCTTAATTCGGACCTGGTGGATGACATCCAGACCAAGGGGGGTACGATCCTCGGGTCTTCCCGGGGAGGCGGGAATACTGAAGCTATTGTAGACGCCATAGAACGGATGAACCTCAATATCCTGTTCACCATCGGAGGCGACGGAACCCAGGCAGGCGCTCTTGCTATCTCGAAGGAGCTGACCAAGAGAGGTTTAAAGGTATCTATAGTAGGTGTTCCGAAGACCATCGATAACGACTTGAGTTTCATCCAGCGGTCCTTCGGTTTCGAGACTGCTGTGGCCCTGGCAGTCCAGGCTGTATACTGCGCGCACACAGAGGCAAACGATGCGGTAAACGGCATCGGCCTGGTTAAGGTGATGGGTAGAGAATCGGGATTCATCGCCGCACACACGACAATCGCTTCCAGTTGTGTGAATTTCTGTCTTATTCCTGAAATCAAATTCAACCTGGAAGGGGGGAACGGGCTCTACACACACCTGGAAAACCGGCTTAAGGAAAAAGATCATGCTGTCATCCTGTTGGCCGAAGGGGCGGGCCAGGACATCCTGACTGCGAATAACGAGAAAGACCCTTCAGGAAACAGGAAGCTGAGTGATATCGGGCATTACCTGGAAACCAGGATACCCCGATATTTTAGAAAACGTAATTTCGAGGTTACTCTTAAGTACATCGACCCGAGCTACATGATCCGTAGTGCACCGGCAGATCCGAATGACTCTATCTACTGTGCCCGCCTGGGTACCCACGCGGTTCACGCGGCAATGGCAGGACGCACCCAGATGCTCATCAGCCTGATCAACAACACTTTTGTCCACCTGCCTATGGAGCTTGCCGTATCCAAACGAAATTATGTCGACCCTGAAGGACCGTTATGGAGGGATGTACTGGAGAGTACACGTCAGCCTCTCTCTTTGTCCAATGAATAAGGGATGAGAGTAACCGCTATCGGCGATCTTCACGGTACCCTGGATAACCTCCTTGATATCGTTATCCATTTAGGCTACGTGGATAAGAAACTGGACTGGATCGAACGGGAGCTCAATTTCCTGATCATTGGAGACTGCTGTGACCGTGGTTACAATTCAAAGGACATATACCGTCTACTCATAAAATGGCAGGACCAGGCGCCGGAGTTCGGCTCCCGCCTATGGTTTATCCTGGGAAACCATGAAGTGATGAACATCTTCGGATACTCTCAATACAACACCGAAGAAGAGTACCGGAGTTTTGCCCCAGGTCCACACACATCCGGGGAACGGGAGTTCAGGGAAGCCTTCTCTCCAGGCGGCTGGGTACACACATGGCTGATGAAGCAGAAGGCCGTGCACAAGATCGGGGACCTCATTTTCGCCCATGGAGATCTGCCGGCTGTATTGGCCGGCCGGACAATAGAAGAGATCAATGAAAGTGTTATGAGGCACCTTACAATACCGGGGGAGTATTCATCCGCGGACCAATCCTCAGATCCCCTGTTCAGTGCTGATAACAGTATCCTGTGGAGCAGGCAGGCCCAGTATGACCGGGTTGCCGGGTACGGCGGTCTGCTCCGCCGCTTCCTCGGGAAGAACCGGGGAAGTATCTATGTCTGCGGCCACACCCCTTCCAGGAACGGAACATTCCGCCACCTCTATGACTGCCGTTATCTCTGTATCGATACCGGGATGGTGTTCATGCCTGCAGGGATGGGAAGTATTTCTGCACTGCACATAGAGGATAGGAAACTAACTGCCCTGTATTTTTATAAGAGAAAAATTGTAAAAAAGCTGCTGTCCCATCCGGATGGAACATAGATTGCATGTTAGTAACACCGTAAGAAAATCCAGACATAAAATATATATGTTCAGAGACAAATGGAATTCTATCTTTTATTCTCCTAATTGTTGAAGACCAGCGATGGTAAAAGGAGGCATTATGAAGATTGGTTGTCCGAAGGAAATAAAGGATCATGAATACAGGGTGGGCCTCACCCCGTCGGCAATGAGAGAATATATTCAGAACGGACATCAGGTATGGACTTAATATGCATAAAGGGGCGTTAACGTACAAAAATGTCGCCGAAACGCATAATCTTTTTTGGGATTTTATACCTGCCGAATCGATCTATGAAAAGGTGGTGAAGGTGGTTTAACATGTGTATTGGTGGGAATGGATAAAAGAAGTACTTCACAAATAGTTAGTCTTAAAAAACTCGAAATTCTCGATGGAATCCGTGAAGTGTTTTATCAGAATACGGGGCTGATTGTATCCTTTCATTACCCTGTTTCTGATAATGTTGATTTCTACCCGGTGGTCGAAAAAAATACGTTCTGCAAACTCCTGCATTCAACGGAGAACGGTTTTAGTAAATGCCTGGAAAGCGACAGAGCTGCATTGGAAAATGCAAAAAGAAGGAATGAATACTGCATCTATACGTGCCATGCAGGGCTTACCAATGTTGTCGTTCCTCTTGAATACAAAAAAGTGGAGATCGGGTCTATCTATACCGGTCAAATATTGACAGAATATCCAACGGAAGAAAAGTTCGATGAAATATACGAAGGGATCGAACAGCTGGGGCTAAGGTACGACTTGCTTAAAAACGCCTTTATGAAAGTAAAGGTAGTTGAGAAGGAAAAACTGCTGTTCGGAATAAAACTTCTGTCGTTGATGGCTGATTATATCATTTCAGTGGAAGACGAGAAATACCTTCAACGTGAGGTATACCGAAAAGACCGGGATATCATACGGCATGAAAATGAAAATATAAAACTTCAAAATGAATTACAAAATTTAAGTATAGCAATTCTCGAATATGAAAAAGAACTGGAAAAAACTAATTCAATAATCAGCGCCCACGACCTGAAAAACAATCATATCGTCTCAAAAGCCCAGCTTTTTATAAAAGCAAATTATTACAAGACCATAAAACTATCGGATGTAGCGAATGCCGTGTATCTTTCTCCAAATTATTTCAGTACAATATTTAAGGAGCTGTCGGGATATACATTCAGTCATTATTTGATGAAAACAAGGATCTCGGTTGCAAAAAAAATGCTTTCTGAAACGGAAATTCCAATCAAAGAAATTGTATTCAAGGTCGGGTTCGATGATTACAATTATTTCAACCGGCAATTTAAAAAACGTGAAGGAATGCCTCCTGCGAAGTTCCGTAAATTAAATCAGGAAAACTCTGAATAATTCTTCATAACGTAGAATAATCCAGAAATATCAGTGAATCCTTTAGAGACAAATTCTTTTTCTTCATTTATCCTCCTTGGCGTAAATCAATGAGAAGTTACGTTGGAGGACATACACATGCCGGAAAAAAAAGCTTCGGATTTCAGGTACAGTACCGGGGAAACCAAGGTGCCCTGGGATGCGGTGGGGGAAAACTATAATACGTCTGACATTCTGGAGGTTATCCGCTTTCTTGTTAAAGGGGAGGGGGATATATATGAATCGTTGATCAGTGATATTGGGAAAAAGGTTGATGAACTGTTCACAGACGGAGCTGCTCCGGGAAAGCTTTCTTTAGGGGATAAGGTCAGCGAATTGGAAGATAAGGTCGATGCTTTTCTGCATGCTTCCGGAAGTACCTTTATTACCAATGCTACAGCCGGTTTCGAGATAGCCTACCGGTATGCGAATCTTAAGGAAGGGGATGAAGTTATTATCCCCGCTATAACCTTCATTGCGACCATGTCATATCCGCTGGCCCTGGGGGCGAAGGTCGTCTTAGGGGATGTGGATCCCCGAACTATCAACCTGGATCCCCGGGATGTTGAAAGAAAAATAACCGGGAGAACAAAGATGATTGTTCCTGTTCATATCGGTGGATGGCCTGTTGACATGGATCCCCTTATGGACATAGCCGGGAAACACGATATTCTTGTTCTCGAAGATGCCGCCCATGCCTTTGGTGCTGTGTATAAGGGAAGAATGGCAGGAACAATCGGAGATTTCGGGTCCTACAGCTTCCATGAGGTAAAGAATATCACTTCCTTCGGCGAGGGCGGGATTATTACTTCACGTCTTCCTTTCAGCGAGGATTTGAAGAAAGCCCGTTTTCTCGGTCTTGATGTTTCAAAGCAGATAAAGAACTGGCTTTACGATGTTGTAGCACTGAAGGGTAAATACGCTCATTTCGCGGCGAACAATTCCTCCGCCACGGAAATCCAGGCAATCGGGTTAATGAACCAGCTGAGCCGGGTCCACAAGATCATCGAAGAACGGCGGAAAAACGCGGAATACCTCACCGGCAGGTTCTCGAAAAATGATGCTATCATTCCTCAGCTGCTGGATACGGATGATATCCAATCAACGTATCACCTCTATCTTCTCCAGATAGATCCTGAAAAAGCCGGGGGTGATATCCAACTGCTGAAGAAAAAGCTTGGTGATAAGGGAATAACGAATATTCCCCATTTCGCCCCGCTGTACAAGTTCCGGATCATGAAGGACTTAGGATACGATACCGCTGAAATCGAAAAAACATGCCCCAATGCGGAGAAGGTGTTCAGTACAAGGTTTACCCATCTGCCGGTATATGGGCTTTCCAGCGAACAGATCGAATACATGGCAGACAGTGTGCTGGAATCGGTGGAAGAGATGCAGAAGGGAAAGTGATGTTCTCGTACTGCCGGTAAGAAAGAAAAACAACATGTTTGAGGTTATATAGTATGGCCCCGGGGGCCGGCGGAAAGATCATTGTTATCGGCGGAGGGCTTGTCGGTGTATGCACAGCCTATTATCTCTCGAAAATGGGTAGGCAGGTGACACTCCTGGAACAACGAGGTATCGCTTCCGGGGCCTCGGGACGAAACGGCGGTATGATCATGAAGATCGACGGAAGGGATACGGATCCGTCGGAGATCATAAAGCGCTGGCCTTATGTCCGGGAAAATGACCGCCTCCTCAATGGTTTGGTGGAAGAGTTTGACGACGATTTCGGTATTATGCGCCGGGGAAGCCTTGATATCGCCTTTACAGACGGGGAAGTAGACCTCCTCCGGCGCCTTACGAAGATGCAGCGTCAGGAGACCGGGGATGACGAGATTCAGTACCTGGATGGTAGGGACCTTCGGGAACTCTCACCCCTTATTGATAAAAAGTGCCTCGGGGCCAGGTACAGGCCTTCCGACGGCTGTCTTTTTCCGTTCCGCCTGGTTAATGCCATGTGCCGGAAAGCCGCTGAAATGGGGGCTGAAATTCTGTCGTGGACAAAAGGAGAAGAGATTTTATTCTCGAATGGCCGGGTTACCGGTGTGCGTACCCCGGGGGAAATCATAGATACGGAAGCCGTGGTGGTCGCAGCTAATGCCTGGTCGTCCTGTCTTGTTCCGGAGATACCGATAGTTCCTCTCCGTTCACTGGCGGTACTCACCGAACCGGTACCCCCTGTGCCGGTTATGACCTTTGAAGCAGAATTGAAAGGTAAGATTATTTACGGCTGTACCCAGACCGAACGGGGTAACATCCTGGTGGGTGGACCGCCTGAGAAACCCGCGGCCAGGGATAGTCAGTTCGACGAGGGAGTATCCCTGGAGGAAATGAGGGTCAATTCGTCCATCATTCCCGAACTGTTTCCCCAACTCCGCAATGTGAATATTATCCGGACATGGGCGGGTACCATGGGAGCAACCCCCGATGGGCTCCCCTGTGTAGGAGCGGTTGGGAAATACGATGGGCTCTACATGGCTGCAGGGTATTCCAACGGGATGTCCTGGGGGGTGGTGACAGGTAAACTCCTTGCCGAGCGTATCGTGGAAAAGGAGAGTTCCATTCCTTTGAATACCCTGGATCCGAACAGGTTTGAAAAGATGGTGTTTAACTGGCCCGAGACCTATGATTATACTATCCTGGCGGATTATTTAGGCAGGGCGGGATGATGAACAGCTTCCGGCGGTTTGAATAGTGAGCAGGCATATAGACCGGTGCAAAAGAGCTATCGAGTTTGCTGCTCCCGACATGATCCCCCTGGACCTTACGGATGTACCTTTCCTCTATAACGCCTACGATACACTCGATTCGGGAACGGTCACGGTACCGGAAGGGGCGGAGCATTTCGATTCGGCATGGTGTACCTACCACTGGACCTTTGAATATCTTGGAACAAACGAAAAGGGAGAATGGTTAAGGAGAGATGAATGGGGATGTCTCCAGGTTGTTCCTGAGGATGTAAACAGTGCTTACGCTGTTATTAACCGCCCTGCCATGGATTCCCTCGATGCCGTAGCTGCCCATCCCTGGCCGGTTCCTGGTATCTCCGACTGGTTCTTTGAAGGTAGAAAAAAAATTATCGACACACGGTACCCGGACCGTTTTATCAACGGATTTCTTGATCCCGGACCATTTCTCATAGCCTTCGAACTCTTAGGGTATGAAAATCTCCTTGTTAAGCTGTACGAAGATATAGATTGTGTGAAGGCAATTCTTTCCCGAATATTCTCTTTTCAGAAGGCCCTGGTACCCCGTTTCAGGGAAATGGGAGCCCACATGGTCACCATTATTGACGAGGTAGCGGGCACCGGGGGGATGATGTTTTCTCCGGATATCTTCAGAGAGCATTTTCTGCCGCTGTACGAAGACCTTTTTGCAGAGATACACCGCAATAATATGTATGTTTCCCTGCTCCTGGACGGGAATATTTCAGAGATCCTTGATGATTTGCTGCATCAGCAGATCGATGTGCAGTTTTTTGCCCAGCCCCTTTCAACGGGTATTGACAGGATAGCCGACTGTTTCCGGGGAAAGAGGGCCGTAAAGACCGCAGTCGATATGATGGAAACCCTCGCTACAGGCACTCCCGGGAGGATTAAAGCCCAGGTGGATGAATATGTAAAGAAATTGAACACAGACCGGGGCGGCCTCATATTCCAGGCACTTCGGTGGCACCGGCCGGAATACAGTCATGAAAGGGTGCGTGCCCAGATTATGGCGATGAATAACTATCGGCGGGGGAGCTGAATGGCATCAGATGGTTTGATTTCCAGGCGTATTACAGATCATCCTGTTCTCGGTCCCCTCCCTTCCGCGAGGAAAGTGACGATTAACTGTGACGGCAGGAACATTACCGCCAGGGAGGGGGAGACTATAGCTTCCGCCCTTGTTGCGGAAGGAGTGCTGCAGTTCAGGAGGACGGAAAAAGAAAAAGAGTGGCGCGGGATTTTCTGCGCAATCGGCAGGTGTACCGATTGTACGATGACTGTTGACGGCGTTCCGAATATCAGGACCTGTATTACCACTGTACGGGAGAATATGATAATTGAAACCCAGGAGGGGCTGGGTGTGTGGCGGATAGAAAAACACGCACAGCCTGGTATACAGGAAGAGGGATGATTTACAAAAGATGTAGGGTCGCTGTCATCGGCGCAGGCCCGGGAGGATTATCCGCCGCTATCCGTCTGGCGGAACTGGGTGTCGATGTCATGATCCTTGACGACAAACCTTCCGCGGGGGGACAGCTGTTCAAACAGATACACAAATTTTTCGGTTCTGAACATCATATGGCCGGGGTCAGGGGGATCGAAATTGGGAGCTTGCTCCTTGGCCGGTGCAAAGAGCTTCGAATTCCTATCCTGCTGAATACGCCGGTGTGGGGGGTGTTTCCCGGTTTCATCGTCGCCGGGGAATCCGAAGGTGAGGCCCTTATCGTGGAAGCCGAGGCGATTATTGTGGCAACAGGGGCCGGAGAAAACGCTCTGGCCTTCCCTGGGTGGACACTCCCCGGGGTGATGGGAGCAGGAGCTGCCCAGACCCTGGTAAACTTTTACCGTGTACGGCCGGGAAACAGGGCCCTGGTGATCGGGGCGGGAAATGTGGGGCTCATCGTTTCCTACCAGCTCCTCCAGGCGGGAATCGAGGTGGCCGCGGTAGTCGAGGGAATGGACCGGGTTGGAGGATACATGGTCCATGCGTCGAAGGTCCGGCGCATGTCCGTCCCGGTATTGACCCGCCACACCATTGTGTCGGCAGAGGGAACTGAACGGGTCAGCGGTTGCAGGATTGCCGAGGTGGATCCCTCTTTTAACACGATCCCGGGTACGGAGAAGGATTTCCAGGTTGATATGATCTGTGTGGCCGTTGGACTTTCACCTGCCGTGGAATTGTTGAGAGCCATGGATGTACCCATGTGTTATGTCCGCGAACTGGGGGGGTACCTTCCCCTGCATAACGAGGTGCTTATGACGAAAAAAGCCGGTGTTTTTGTTGCCGGCGATTTATCCGGGATTGAAGAGGCATCCTCCGCCATGGAGGAGGGCAGATTGGCGGCGGTGTCGGTTACGGAGTACCTGGGTGCCGTCTCTCCTGAAATTGCTTCCCGGGAAAAGGCGCGGATCAGTGAGAACCTGGACAAACTTCGTTCCGGTCCCTTTGGGGAGCTGATAATGAGAAAGAAACAGGATGTTTTTACGAGGTACCGGCATGTCCAGTGACGTAAGTAAATACATTCTTCAACCCGGGATCCTGGATATACCCTGTATGCAGAAAGACGGTTTGTATCCCGATAACGAGAGGATTCGAAGGGGTCCTGTCGCTGTCCTGGAGTGTCCCCAGGAAATCCCCTGTAACCCTTGTGAAACTGCCTGTAAAAAGGGATGTATCGAGATAGGAGACGACATCACCTCTATACCCCGCCTGGATGACCAATGTACCGGCTGCGGTCTTTGTCTTCCACAATGCCCGGGGTTGTCAATATTTATTCTGGACGGGTCACTTCCCGGTGGAAAGGCGGCTGTTACCATTCCTTATGAGTTTCTTCCCCTTCCGGAGGCGGATGAAATTGTTGATGGCTTGGACAGGTACGGGAAATCTGTCTGTGACGCCCGGATATTGTCAATTAAAAGACAGTATCTCCATGATCTTTGTTATTCAGTTAAACTCGAAATACCTTTTACACAGATTCATGACGTTCGTCATTTCAGAAAAAAAACAACACAAGGCCGAAAAAATGAAGTCTAATAGTGAGAGGGATAAAGTTATTATCTGTCGCTGCGAAGAAATAACCCTGGGTGGGATCAACGAGGCGATCCATGCCGGGGCAACGGATGTCGATGCTGTCAAAAGGATGACCAGGGCCGGAATGGGACTGTGCCAGGGGAAGACCTGTGGAAGGCTGATTTCAGGAATAATCGCCGGGGAACTGGGATGCCATGTAAGCGGAGTCAGGCAGAGTACCCAGCGGCACCCTGTTCGACCGGTATCAGCCGCCGTGATCGCCGGTGCCGGTACGGAGGCAGGGAAAGGGTGTTAATGCCGAATCATTATAATTTTGGTATTCGTGGACGTATGTCTATGAAAATATTTTAATGCGGAGGAACAAGTATGAAAAGAGTGTTGATTGCAGTTCTGTGTATCATGATAACTGCAGGGTTTGCTTTCGGAGGAGGGACAAAGGAAGGTGCCGGCGAAGAAGGCAGACTGAAATTTGCCATCATTCCCATGTTTGTCGGGCATCCGTGGTTTGTCCGGTGTGAAATGGGAGCGAAAAAGGCGGCCGAAGAGTTGGGCATCGACTATGTTTTTATCGGCCCTGAGAAAGCGGATACAGCCAAACAGCTGGATATTTTTACAGACCAGGTGAATAAAGGTGTCGATGCCATTATACTGGCAGTGTCGGAAGCAGAAGTATGGGAAAAACCTGTTCAGGATGCCCGTGATAAAGGTATTCCTGTCTTCGGGTTTGATATCGGTGCGCCGAATACAATCTGGCTTGCTTCCGGGTGGGAACCAGAACAAAGCGGAGTCAACATCGGTGAAGGTCTTGCCGAGGAAATCGGAAAAAAAGGCAAGGTGGCAATCCTTACAGGAAGCCTGGGCTCGCCCTTTCTGGCACGGCGTCAGAAAGCAATTGAAGAAACTCTGGCCACCTACCCTGGTATCGAGCTTATCGGTGTTTTTCCTACAGAAGATGATTATGAGAAAGCCCTCACCATCTGTGAATCCCTGATCCAGGCGAATCCTGACATAAAGGGTTTTGCCAGTACTGTTTCGACGGGGGTTCCTGCCGCTGCAAAGGCTGCTGATAATGCCGGTATGGCCGGAGACATTGCAATCTGGGGCGTAGCATTGGGCGTTCAGAACGCGGAGTATGTCAAGGACGGTACGATAAAGGGCGGATTGATCCTGGATGCCGGGAAGATGACGTACCTTGGGGTACGAATTGCCTATGACTACCTTACCAAGGACGGCAAGCTGCCTCAGGTAGGAGAAGAGTATGGATGGGCCGGTGTACCGACTACCCGCCCGGACAAAGAGGTGTCTTACGCGTTGGATGTACTGTTGACACCGGAAAACATTGACGATTTCGAGTTCTGACAGAACGTAAAATGCCGGGGAGAGGGTTTTGTCCTTCCCCGGCTGTCATGTATTCGTAATACTATTATCTAATTGCGGGGCGGAATATGATTGCTGTTCAGGGTGTTTCAAAAAGTTTTCCGGGTGTAACGGCCCTTGACGATGTTACCTTTACAATTCAGGCAGGGCATGTCCACGGCCTGGTGGGGGAAAACGGGGCCGGGAAAAGTACACTCATTAAAATTCTTTCGGGTATTCATACCGATTACTCGGGAACCATCTCCTTCAACGGGAAACCCATGCGGTTCACGTCGGTCCACGACGCCCAGAAACAGGGGGTCGCAACCATTTTTCAGGAACTGACAATCGTTCCGGAATTATCAGTTGCTGAAAACATATTTTTAGGAAGGGAACCGGTAAAATTCGGGGGTATCATTGACTGGCAAAAAATGAGGGAAAGGAGTATTGAAGCCCTGGCCTTCCTGGATGTGCCTTTAAGTCCTAAAACCATAGTCGGAACCCTTTCGATTGCGAACCAGCAGATTGTGGAAATCAGCAAATCCCTGGTGCTTAATTCAAAAATAATCATTATGGATGAGCCCACTTCATCCCTTACGGAGCATGAGGTGAACCAGTTGTTCCTCCTCATCAGGCGTCTGCAGGAAAACGGTATTACAATCCTCTATGTCTCTCATAAACTGGAAGAAATTTTTAAAATCTGCGACACCATATCTGTTTTCAGGGACGGAAAGCATGTGGGTACAAAGAAAAAAACAGAAACGAATCGTGATGGAATTATAAAAATGATGGTGGGCCGTTCGCTGCAGATGCTGTACCCGGAGCGGACAGGGAAAAAACAGAATCTTCTCCTTTCCGTAAAAGGTCTCACCCGGAAAGGAGAGTTCGAAGATATTACTTTTGATCTTTATGAGGGTGAAATCATCGGGTTCGCGGGGCTCATCGGTGCGGGAAGAACCGAAATGGCAAAGACCCTGTTCGGTACCGCCCCCTACGACTCGGGAGAGATAGTCCTGCAGGGTAGCAGGAAATTAAAATTCAGGCACCCCAGCGAGGCCCTGGCCAGGGGTGTTGCCTACCTTTCGGAAGATCGGAAGGGGGAAGGCCTTATGCTGCAGCTGACGATAAAAGAAAACATGTCCGTCTCCATATTAAAACGGATAGCTCCCAGGTTCTTTGTAAAAAATAAGGTGGAGCAGAAACTGGTACTCTCCTATGCCGAGCAGTTCAAAGTGAAAATGGTCAGCACGGATCAGATCGTTGAGTCGCTGTCCGGGGGAAACCAGCAGAAGGTTATTATAACCCGGCTTCTGATGACGGAATCCCGGGTATTCATTTTTGATGAACCGACGCGCGGTATCGATGTGGGAGCTAAGTACGAGATCTATAAAATCATGAATGACCTGACTCTGAAAGGTAAGGGGATTATATTCATTTCCTCAGAGCTCCCGGAAGTCCTTGGTATTTCAGACCGTATTTTCTGCATGTGCGAAGGAAAACTCGTAAAGGTTTTTGAAAATGCCGAGGCTGATCCCGAAAAAATAATGCATGTACTGACAGGAGGGGAGGTAGCATGAGTGCAGCGCTTCAGCAGGAACTACAGAAAAGAGATTTGAAAAAATATGTTCAGTTCAGGGAACTGCCTATCCTCCTTTATGTAATCTGCATAATAATTATTTTCTCAACCATGATCGATGGTTTTTTCACGGTAAAAAGTTTTGAAAACATATCAAGACAGATAACTACCATCGGAATCGTGTCTGTAGGGATGACCATGGTAATTCTCACAGGGGGAATCGATCTCTCTGTAGGGGCGATTCTGTCATTTGCCATTAACATCGGGGGGCAGGGTATCGTCCTGGGATGGCCCATCTGGTTCGTCTACCTCGTTATTCTCGGTCTTGGGGTAATCCTCGGGTTGCTGAATGGTTTCCTGGTTACCAGGATAGCGGTGCCCGCTCTCATAATCACCCTGGGTACCATGAATATCTACCGCGGCATCACCATGGTAATAACAAAGGGGATCTATATAACAGGTATTCCCGCATCGTTTCAATTGGTAGGGAAAGGATTTGTTCCCCTGGTGTTTTTTCTTATTGTCCTGGGTATTTTTATTTTTTACACCCTGGCCACACGGTTCGGAAGGAACCTTTTCGCCATAGGGGAGGGGGGGCAGTCGGCCCTGTACTCCGGAGTACCGGTAAACAGGTATAAGATCATCGCTTATACCCTTTCGGGATTTCTCTCCGCCCTTGCCGGAATCATCCTGGTGGGAAAAAGCGGGTTTATCCAGCCCCAGGCGGGCGTCGGGTACGAGATGAGCGCCATAGCAGCTGTAGTCATCGGGGGAACAAGTATCTTCGGAGGATCCGGGAGTATCCTGGGAACCTTCCTGGGGTCGATATTTATGGGTCTTATTATTGCCGGCCTGATCATGATGGCCATCAACCCGTTCTGGATAGGATTTATAACAGGTATTCTTATTATTTTTGCCATTGCACTCGATTCCCTCCGGCACCGGAGAAAGGGCTGACTGGAGGTATGTTGATTATGAAGAAAATTATTAGCAGCAAGGCAAAAACATTTTTCATACTCGCCGGTGTCAATATAATAATAATTATTCTCCTCACGATTCTCTCCCCGACCTTTATCACGTATGGAAATATCACCGCCGTTATGCTGAGGATGAGCGAACTGGGTATGCTGGCTATAGCCGAGACCATTGTTTTTATAAGCGGTGGATTTGACCTGTCCATCGGTGCGGTAATGGCCCTGTCCGGGGCTGTCTGCGGAACATTGAACATGATGGGCATGCCCTTCGGGCTGGTAGTGCTCATCACCTTGCTGGTAGGGCTCGGTGTAGGGATGCTCAACGCATTCTTCGTGGTGAACTTACGGCTCCAGCCTTTTATTATCACTTTAGCCACAATGGCGATCATCCGGAGTATCGTGTACGCCCTGTTAAAGGGGAATGTCCTTACAGGACTCCCCGAGGGCTTCCTTGACCTGGGATATGTTTATATCTTCAGGATTCCCTTTCTCTTTATCATCCTCATCGTTACCGGGATATTGATTTCCGTTCTGTTGAAGAATACGATAATCGGCAGGAAAATTTTTTCCGTCGGCGGCAATGAGAAAACCGCCTACCTGTCGGGAATATATGTTGGCAGGATCAAGTACCTGGTGTATTGCCTGAGCGGTTTGATTTCAGCAATGGCGGGACTCATGTTCGCTATCCGGATCAGGGCGATTATCCCCGATGCAGGGCTGAATGCTCCTCTGGAGGTGGTAACGGCAGTGCTCATCGGGGGGACCACGATCTACGGTGGTAAAGGTTCCGTATTGGGATCTCTCCTTGGGATATTGGCCATGTACCTGCTCCTCAACGGTTTCAGCCTCTTAGGTCTGAATCCTTTCTGGGGAGTGATCATTCTGGGGCTGATCCTCATCAGTGTCGTGGGACAGGAAAGCATAGGGAAATCACTGAAACGGTTTCTCCCGGCCAAAAGGGACGGAGAACGGATGCCCACCTCAGCGGGAAAAGGGTAAGCACCAGGGAGTCGATTATGGATGGAAACAGGTTGAAGGGAAAAGTTGCCCTCGTAACAGGGGCAGGTTCTGGCATCGGGAGGGCCGTGGCTGCAGTTTTTGCCCGGGAAGGAGCCGCGGTGGGGATTAATTATTTCAGGAACGAAGAAGGCGCACGGGAAACACTCCGGCACATTGAGATATCCGGTGCCGAGGGGGAGCTCCTTAAGGCTGATGTTTCCAAGCCGGGTGATGCGGAATCCATCGTTACGCAGCTGAAGAACCGTTTCGGGAAGATCGACATCCTGGTAAATAACAGCGGGATCGGTTCGGAATCCACTCCCGACAGGGTTACGGAGATATCCCTTGCCGACTGGGACAGGGTAATGGACGTAAATCTGAAAGGTGTGATGCTTACATCGAAGTTTGTTCTTCCCGGGATGATGGAACGGAAACAGGGGACAATCATCAATATATCCTCTATCCGGGGGCTTCTGGGAAATCCGAATCTTGCTTCATATTGTGCCTCCAAGGGAGGCGTGGTTCTCCTCACCAGGGAAACAGCCCTGGATTATGCAGGGTTCGGTATACGGGTTAACTGTATCTGCCCGGGATTCGTGAACACGGAAATGTTCAGGGGATATATCGAAAAACAGGAAGATCCCGGCCTGGCCCTTAAAGTTTTCGAAGAAATGAGCCCCTTGAACAGGGTGGGTGAACCCGAGGAGATTGCAAAGGCTGTTCTTTTTTTTGCCGGTGACGCCTCCTCTTTCGTAACCGGGACGGCTCTGCCTGTGGACGGGGGGTATACTGCCAGCGGAGCGAGGTCCATCCTATGAAACGGTTTGAGAACAAGGTGGTGGTTGTTACCGGGGGAGCTTCCGGTATTGGAAAGGCCGCCGCAGAGATGTTTCGCGGGGAAGGGGCCCGGGTAATCGTCCTGGATAGACAGGTCGGGGATGCCGGGGATGGGATTACCGTACTGCAGGCTGATGTAAGGCTGGGGAACGAGATTTCAGGGGCCGCCGAAAAAATAAGAGGAATGTTCGGCAGGCTGGATGTTCTATGCAACAACGCAGGGGTTGAACTGTCTAAGGACCTCCTTGAAATGTCAGAAGAAGAATGGGACCTGGTTATGGATGTAAATGTGAAAGGGATGTTCCTCCTCTGTAAATACCTGCTCCCCCTCATGATCGAAAGTGAAGGGGGCTCGGTGGTGAATGTCTCTTCCATTTCAGGACTCTTAGGGTGGCCCTCTTCATCCGCGTATTGTACGTCCAAAGGGGCAGTGATACTTTTTACAAAACAGCTGGCACTGGAGTACGGGAAGCATAATATCCGGGTAAACGCCGTTGCTCCCGGTACAACCAAAACCTCCATGATTGACAGGCTGCTTAAGGATGAGGCGGACCTCAATGCCACCCTGAAACTGATACGGGAAAGACATCCCCTGGGCCGGTTCGCGGACCCAAGAGAGATAGCCTCGGCAATACTTTTTCTTGCTTCGGACGAGGCATCTTTTATAACCGGTTCGGTTCTGCCTGTGGACGGCGGGTACACGGCGAAATAGATACGGTATCTTACACGAGAGGAAAAAAATGGGAAAAGTTGTATACGGAATTATAGGGTTCGGGGGGATTGCCGAAAACAGGATTGCGAAAGAAGGGTTCGGCCTGGATGTCCTCCGTTTTCGGGGCCACGAGTCGGCGGAACTCGTCGGGGCAACGGATATCGATCAGTCAAGGCGTTCCGTCGCGGAGGAGTTGGGCCTCACGTGGTACTCCTCCGTACATGATCTTCTGGAGGATGAACGCATAGATGCGGTCTTCATCGCCACGAATAATGCAAGTCACGCCGATATCGCCAGGCGTTCGATTCTCAAGGGTAAACACTGTATTATTGAAAAACCGGTAGCACATACCCTGAAGGCGGCGCAGGAACTTCGGGATCTCGCAAAACGGCACGGGATCAGCCTCACAGTGGACCACATGATGACCAGGAATGCTTTTAATAAGAAAACCCGGGAACTTATTAAAGAAGGAGCTGTTGGGGAAATAAACGATATTACCCTTCACATGGAGTTTTTATACGGCTCCACCCCGGAAGAAGTTCGGTCCTGGAGGTGCTCAAAGCCGGAGGAAATAGGCGGCCCCTTAGGTGATGTGGGCTGCCACTGTCTATATATGGCCGAATTTCTGCTGGATGATACAATTGCCGAGATAGCATGTACCCTGACGCCCCGTACCCTGGATATCCAGGTTGAGAACGGTGCATTTATCCATTTTAAGACCCGCCGGGGAGTGAGCGGTTCTGCCCGGGTGGCTTTCAACCAGCCCCGTGGGGGGCTTTTGGGTACGCTGTCAAACCTGGGATTCGAAGTATACGGTTCTGCCGGTATTCTCAGGTCTTTCGGTACCCTGTTTCAGCTTTCCGGAGATGAAAACGAACCGGTAAAACTACGTCTTGAACTGGAGTCCGGTAATGGTGTCTCGGAAGTTGATCCGGGGATCCGTCGCAATATCTATCAGCAGCAGATCGCCGGTCATGTACAATCTATAATCGATAAAAACTATACCGATGGAACAGATGCCATTCACAACCTTGAGCTGTTATTCGCCTGCTTCGAATCGGCGGGGAAGGGCTCCAGGTTCATCAGGATATGAGTGAGGAGGAAGTAATGAGCAACATTATCGATCTTTCCGGAATGATTGAAAATAATCTGTGGGGGTATTATTCCCTGCCCGGACTGGAGACTATCGTTCCCCGGGTCAAAATCGAGACCATTGCTACGGTGAAGGAACAGGAATTTTTCGCCTCAAGGATA
>JAJSAL010000036.1 GCA_024274705.1 Spirochaetota bacterium | reverse complement strand
GTCCATTCCCGGGTAAGCTCCACCACCTTCGGGTGGCAGTGCCCCGTGCTGTTGCAGTAAATTCCGGATGAGAAATCGATATAGATATTGCCGTCCGCGTCGGTTACGGTGGAACCCTCCCCGCTGGAAAATACCACGGGGAACTGTTTGACCTGGGATGAGTATCCTTTCATGTGCCTGGCGGCACGATCGTGGAGTTCCCTGGATTTCGGTCCCGGAGGGGGGATTTTAATATCCGGGATATTTAACACAGTACCGGTTTTCATTTTCCTCATTCTCCTCATTGTACCTCAATATGTTCCGTATTCGTGTATGGCGTTGATCATGGCTACCCGGTTTGAGTACTTCCATGTGCTCACCTCCTGCGCCTACACCTGCCGCACACCTCTGTACCTGAGCTCGTTAACCACGATGGAAATGATGAGAATGGATCCGGTAACAATGAACCGTATGTAAAACGATAGTCCCAGCATGATGAGTCCGTTCGCCACCGACCCTAAGAGCACAACCGCCACAAAGAGGCCGAACAGGTCCCCCTTGCCCCCGCCTAAAAGAAGTCCCCCAAGAACACAGACCGCAATAGCGTCCAGGGTATAGGTTGCTCCGAATTCGGGCCTGCCCGAGGCCAGCTGGCTTGTCAGAAGAACAGCGGCCAGGGCCGCACAGCACCCGGAAATGATGTACGTCTGGAACTGTATCCTTGTGGCACGTATTCCGGCCATCCTGGCTATTTCGAAATTACCCCCAACCGCAAACACACGTCTGCCGAACCGGGTGTACTTGAGCACCACGGCAGCGATTACAAACACGACAATCATGTACATGAGCAGGATGGGAACCTGGCCGCCGAAAAAGGTTGAACCTATTTTCAAATATCTCTCATCATAGATATTCTCACTGCCTATTGCCGTGGATATCCACTTGGCGGCACCGGTAAGGACCGACCCGGTACCGATAGTGGTAATAAGAGGGTTAATACCTACCACCCTGGTGAGGAATCCGTTGATCACACCGACCGCACCTCCGGCACCAAGGCAGAGGAGAACGATCACGGGAATAGGCAGGGCGTGGTTGAAAAAGAACACGATGAGAACGCTTACCAGGCTGACTATTCCGGAAATCGAAAGATCGAACACACCTGCCAGCATGGGAAAGAATACGCCCACCGCAACGATCCCGCCGATGGAAAAGTTGGATGCCATGAGTTTGAAATTGGTCGCAGTCAAATACTGCCTGGCGGTTACACTGAAAATGACCACCATTACAATGTAGAGCAAAAACAGCTGTACACCATTGGCAGACTTGTCCGATACTTTCCTGAAGATCTTTTTCACACCGTTCATACGCTTTCAGCTACACCTTTTTCCTGTCCCGGATCTCATAACTCGCTACGATGAGTACCAGTATGATTCCCCGGATCATTTCCACTGTATACGAGGCGATATTGAGCATCACCAGGCCGTTGTAGATAACCGCCATGATCAGGATGCCCACAACACTTCCGGTGATCGAACCCTTCCCTCCATACAGGCTTGCGCCCCCCAGGATCACTGCGGAAATAATCGGAAACTCCTGGCCGATTCCATGCTGGGGCATCCCCACCGCCGTCAATGATGCTATAAGAAGTCCTGCGACAGAAGCCATCATTGCACAGGTCATAATGGCGATAAACTTTATCTTCCGCACCTTGATCCCTGATAAAAATGCCACCTTGGCGTTGGATCCGACAGACTTCAGATTTCTCCCGAATTTCGTATTATTCAGCAGTATGGAGAACACCAGGGTGAATACGATGAGTACGATAATCGGAAAAGGAACCGGCCCGATGGATCCCCGTCCGAAGAATCCGAGGACATCCTCCATGATCAGGATCGCCCTGCCCTTTGTTATGGTGTACGCAATACCCTGGGCGATGGACATGGTTCCCAGGGTTACAACCAGAGAATTTACCCGGAACAGGGTAATCACCAGTGCATTGATGAGACCTATACCTACGCCGACGCACAAACCGAGAATTATGCATAATCCGATGGGATTACCCGCATCATAGGCATAGGCGGTTACACAGCTGGTTAGGGCAATGTTGGCGCTTATGGAGATATCCACTTCTCCTGCAACCAGGCTGATGCAGAAGCCGATGGCTGCCAGCCCGTAAAAGGTCAGGTTGGTAACCATTGAAATGAGGTTATAACTGGAGTGAAAATCACTACTCACCAGGGAAAATACCCCGAATAATACACCCAGCGAAATCATCAGGATAAGTGTGGTGGTAAGCCTGATTGTCTTTCTTTTGATACCTGGTGCTGCTGTTAATTCACTCATTCATACATCCTATCAGCTTGCCGCATGGATCAGCTTTTCTTTATCCGCTTCTTCCCGGGGGAACTCGGCGGTGAGTTCCCCCTGGGCGAGGACGAGTATCCTGTCAGGAATACTGAGCATCTCCGGAAGCTCACTGGAGCTCATGATTACCGCATGTCCCTCTTCGCAGAGCCGCTCCATCAGTTTATATATTTCCACTTTGGCTCCAACATCGATACCCCGGGTAGGCTCATTCATGATGAAGATCTGGGCATCGCTTTCCAGCCATTTCGCAATTGCCACTTTCTGTTGATTGCCCCCGGACAAACCGTTTACCTCGGTGTCCAGGGAAGGTGTTTTGATATTCAGATTCCGGATCCATTTTTCGGCTCTCTTCTTTTCTTCAACTTTGTCGAAGATCACCCCTTTCCCCATGTTCCCGATATTGGTCATAACGATGTTGTTTGCGACACTCATGGAGAGGGTGACACCCTCTTCCTTCCTCGATATGGGGATCATGCCCAGGCCCGCTTTTTTTGCATGGAACGGATGATCGATCTTCACCTCCCTTCCGTTTATTGCCATCGTACCGGTGTCCACTTTCTTCGCCCCGAAAATAGTGCTCAACAGGGCTGTTCTACCGGAACCTTCAAGGCCGAAAAGACCGAGGATCTCCTTCCTGTGGAGCTGGAAACTGATATTCCGGAAATCCCTGCCGCTGCTTAAGTTTTTCACATCCAGGACGACCTCCCCACGGGCAATTTCTGTCTTGGGGTACATATCTTCCAGTTCTCTGCCTACCATCATTTTTACCAGTTCGTTGCGGGTCGTCTTTTCTGTTTCCACAGAACCGATGAGTTTTCCGTCCCGGAGCACCGTTACCCTGTCGGTGATCCTGAAAATCTCGCTGAGCTTGTGACTGATGTAAATGATGGCAATCCCCTGCGTTTTAAGCTGTTCGATGACAGAGAACAGCATCTCCTCTTCCTTTTCACCGAGAGCTACGGTGGGTTCATCCATGACGATGATTTTTGCCTTCTTCGAAATCGAACGTGCAATCTCGATGATCTGCTTCTGCCCCGTGGTGAGCCTCTCCATGGGAATTTCCGGATCGAGGTCCACATTCAGGCTGCCCAGCGCCTCCCGGGCTTCCCGGTGCATGGATTTCCAGTCAACTACCCCAAACGCTCCTGCCCTGATCTCACCGAGAAACATGTTTTCCGTCACGGACAGATAATCCAGCGTGTTCAGCTCCTGGTAGATTACCCGGATTCCCAGTTTTTTCCCCAGGCCCGGATCGGTGATATCTACCGGCTTCCCTTCAAGAAACACTTCACCGGAATCCAGGCGGTAGGTGCCGGCCAGGATCTTGATGAGGGTGGACTTCCCCGCACCATTCTCCCCTAAAAGACCGAGCACTTCCCCCCGGGAAAGGTGCAGATCAACCGCATCCAGTGCATTAACACCGGGAAACGATTTAGAGATCTCCTCCATTCTGAGTATTTCATGTTTCTCCATGGGGTATATTCCTCTGTGATATCTATATGTTAAGGCAGCGCCTTTTATGGAGGCACTGCCCGTGGTTGTGTATTTCCTGTTATTCCTTAGGGGTACCACTCATCTACATTATCCGGTGTGATCATGGCGTTTTCAACGAACATGTACGCCGGAACCGCCTGCTCCTGCATCATCGCGGTTATTGCGGCTATAAGGTACCTGCCGTAGTGCTCCGGGAAGTACGCCAGGTCTCCGTCGATTTCACCTTTTTTCAGCATTTCGATACCCGAGGCATCGCAGCCCTGGGCCACGTACAGGATATTTTCCCTGTCCAGGTTTCCCGCAGCCGCCACTGCCTGGATGGCTCCCCGGATCGTCTGGTCGTTCACCGTGGAAATTACGATGTTTTTCGCGTCAGGATATTTCGCTATGATTGCCGCCACTACCGGTTGGGCGTTCTCGGCTGTTCCGCCCACGTGCTGCATCTCGATTTTCGAAGCGACCCCCTCTCCGTATTTTTCTATAAGAGCGTCTTTTGTACCGATAGAACGAAGCATTACGGCCTCACCTGCCTGCTCATTCATCCCTAAAATAAAGAGATCCACGTTGCCGATTCCGCCGAACCGGTTCTCAACCTGCCCGATGATCCACTCTCCCGTCATGTAGGACGCCCCGTAGTTATCGACACCCATGAAGGGGGCTCCCGGGACCTCCACATCGATGGCTATAACCGGTATACCTGCCTGGGCAAATTTTCTGCCCACGATTGCGTTCACTTTCGCATCGATCTGGAATTCGAGGAATCCGTCGGGCTTCTTCGCCAGAATGATGTCCGCGTTCTGAAGACCGATAGTTGCATCAACCTGGTTATCCAGTATAATAAGGTCCGACTCTTCGAAGCCGGCGAGTTTCGCGACTTCTATGATATTCTTTTCGACGGATTGGCAGAATGGGAAGCTTGCAACGATGTTAGCGAAAGCAAGCTTTTTTCCTTTACCTGGCGAACCGGGAAAGGGCTTTCCCTGTTTGGCAAGTTCCAGGTACGATTCATACAGTTCATAGGCTCCCATTGCCTGTTCCGCCTTGCCGGCTTCGATTTCTTCCTTTTTAGAGACTTCTTTCTCAGGTTCCGCTTTTTCCTGCCTACCGCCGGCAAATGAGAATGCCGCGGTAAGGAAGAAAACGAGTACTACAAGGACGAAGACTCTTCGTGCAGTTCGTTTCATACATATCCTCCAACTGTTTTTTATACTTTCATACGAAAGCATGTGTCCTTATCAAATCCGTCACCCCGGGTTATTTCTTTATCCGGTGACTTAAGAGGGCTTCTTCCGCTTTACTGATATTCCTGCTTAATTTCTGTGAATCCTTACGTACTGCAGATACGTACACCACGTCCAGAATCGCGATCTGTGCAATCCTGGAGGGGAGATCTATCTTCTGATATATGGTTTTTACCGGTGCAGTGAAAAGCTTGATGTCCGAATACCTGGTGATGGGAGAATTGATAAAGGAAGTTACACAGATCGTGGTTGTCCCGTTTTTCTGCGCGTTCTCCATGCACCGTACCACTTCCCTGGTCTCTCCGGAAAAGGAAATCCCCAGGGCGACATCTTTCTTCCTGCTCGTTTTGGAAACCATTTCCTGGGTGAACAGGTCGGGATTCTGAAAGCAATTGAACCCGGCAAGACTGAACTTCCAGTTGAAATCCAGTGCGATGGGGATCGAAGAAGACACGGCTAAAAACAGCAGCCGGTCCGCCTGAAGAATCGCCTCCACCGCTTTATCCACCGCCTGGTAATCGATATTCGCATGAGTCTCCTTTAAACTGGCAATCTCATTTTCGAATACACTGGCGGTTACACCCTCGGTACTCTCTGCGGAAATCCCTTCGGGTGAAAAATAGAGACCCAGCCCTATATCCCGAATCAGGGCGACCTTGAAATCTTTGAACCCTTCGAACCCGAGGCGCCTGGCGAATCGAAACACAGTCGGAAGGCTTACGTTGGTCCTGGAGGCAATATCTTTTATGGTAAGCCTGTATATCTCTTCCGGCTTGTTCAGAATGAAATCGGCGATCTCTTTTTCCGCAGCGGTAATTTCGGGATAGAGCGATTTGATTTTCGTCAACGTGTTCAGCTTCTGCATGCTGATGCTTTCCTTCTTTTACCGATGTAAACTATTTACATTTTTTGTCATTATATACTATAATATTTACATGTCAATACCCGGAGAAAACAAAAAGATCTTTGATCATCCGGCATCCGGGAAGAGCAGCCGGAATAATGTTGCTTTGCTACAGGGAACATCTGAATGCGCTCATCGATGAACAAGCTTAAGGAGGAGGAAGAGGATGAAAAAACTGAAAATCGGATTTGCCGCGGGATTTATGGATGGGTTTTCCAGGGACGGTCTTAAAACGTTTGCTCAGTACCGGGTTGCGCTGGACGAACTGGGGAAATCCATGGGTTTCGAAATACTCTATTTCGAAAAAGAAATGATGGCTATCGAGGAAGCGGTACGAATCCGGCACAAGTGCGACGATGAAGATGTGGATTTTCTCCTCCTGTTTCACCCGGCATACATCATCGGTGACCTGGTGTACGAAGTAATGAAGGTCCGTTGTCCAACCGGACTCTGGGCTATAGAGGAACCCCGGGACGAAGGCCCCATGCCGCTGGCTTCGTTCGTAAACCTCTGTCAGAGCACCGGCATCGCACACCAGATGTTCAAGGGAAATCCAAAAAAAAACAAATGGTTTTTCGGCCCCCTGGAGGGCCCCTTGTTCAAACCCAGGTTCGAAATAACGGTCCGGGCCCTCCTGGCCATCAAGAACCTCAAGGAAGCAAGGGTAGCCCAGATCGGAAAACTGGCGGACGGGCATATCAACCACACCGTGGACAACCGGGATATCTACCGAAACTTAAGTGTTAATGTTACCCGGGACTATGAAATCGAAGACATCATTCGCCTCTCGGAGGAAGTGAAGGGTAACCTGGTCAGTAAAGAGATGGAAAAACTGGAGAGGGTAACCACCCGAAGCCGGGTCAAAGGGGAAAAAGTAGCCGACGCGGTAAAGATGTTCCTCGCGGTAAAAAAGATTTGCGATACAAACGGTTACGATGCCGTTGCTTTCTCCTGCTGGCCTAAGCTGATGCCGTTGAAAGGGATGTGCGGATGCCTGGTAGAAGCAATGCTGAACAACATCGGTATCCCCGCAGGGTGCGAAGCCGACGTCATGGGAACCATCTCCATGCTCATCCTTCATCTCCTTTCCGGAGGAAAGAGCACAGTGCTGATGGACCTTCCCAAATTCGACATGGATGACAACACACTCATGCTGTGGCACTGCGGAACATCACCCTTCGACATGGCCAACGAACGGGGAGTTCTTTTAGAAAAGCATTACTTCGCCGACTACACCGAAGATCCCGGGCTTACCGAGTGCGGACCCGTTACTGACGTACTGTTCAGGAACAGCCCGGTCACGGTATTCCGTATTACCGGCGAGGCGGACCATTTCTACTATTTTACCGGACGGACCTTCGAGTCGGACAAGAAAACCTTTTCAGGCAGCAGGGGATGGACAGCGGACCTGAAACTGTACGATGAACCCGTGGCAGTCCTGGATTTAATAAACACCATTTTGATGAGGGTGTACGCCCATCACTACCCCATGGTCATGGAAAACTTAAGCCCCTACCTGGAAGAGTTCGCCTACTGGATGGATTTAAAGAAAGTGAGGAAAACCGAGTACCGGGATTATCTGTCTGTCGAATAACCCTGCCCGGTCAGAGAATATGTTGGAGAAACCTCCTGGTCCGCTCTTCTTTAGGGCTTTCGAAGAGGGCGGCCGGAGATCCTTGTTCGATCACCTCCCCTTCGTCCATGAAAACAACCGAATCCGCGGCGGCCCTGGCAAATCCCATTTCGTGACTCACCACCAGCATGGTCATCCCGTCCTTTGCCAGGTCCAGCATAACATCCAGCACCTCTTTGATCATTTCCGGATCCAGGGCGGAGGTAGGCTCATCGAAGAGCATCACCTTCGGGTTCATGGCAAGAGCCCGGGCAATTGCCACCCGCTGCTGCTGTCCGCCGGAGAGCTGGTCCGGATAGGAGTTCTCTTTATCGGACAGGCCGACCCGGGCGAGGAGCTTCCGCGCTGCTTCTTCGGCTTCCTCTTTTGGTGTACCTTTTACTTTTTTAGGTGCCAGGGCAATATTCTGCAAGGCAGACAGGTGGGGGAAAAGATTGAAGTTCTGGAACACCATGCCCACCTCTTCCCGTACTTTCCGGATATCCGATTTGTAGTCTGTTACATGGTCTTCGTCGATCCAGATATCCCCGGAAGAGAGGTTCTCCAGCCGGTTCACGCTTCGGAGGAGGGTGCTCTTCCCGCTGCCGGAAGGTCCGATGATAAGGACCACTTGTCCTGCCATGACTTCCAGATCCACGTTCTTAAGGGCTTCCACAGTACCGAAGTTCTTGTATGCGTTTTTAATCCTTATTCTAATTCCCACGGCGATCCAGCCTTGCTTCCATAATCGCAACGAGTTTGGAAAAGAACAGGGTAAGTACCAGGTATACCAGGGCCACCACGGTGTAGCTCTCGAAATACCGGAACGTTGTGGAGGCATACTCCCTGCCCCTGCGAAGGAGGTCGGAAACTGCAAGGATGGACACGAGAGAAGAATCCTTAAGGAGAGCGATAAACTCGTTTCCGATGGGGGGCAGGATAATCCGCAAGGTCTGGGGAATAATAACATACCGGATGGCCTGTCCACGGCTTAAGCCTAAGGCAATAGCCGCTTCCATCTGTCCCTTAGGGATAGATGTCAATCCCGCCCGGAAAATCTCTCCCATGTACGCACCGTAACAGACGGACATGGCGGTTATCGCGGCGACCATCCTGGGCAGATGGAGGAGCCCCCCCAGGGCGAAATAAATGTAGAAAAGCTGTACCAGAAGGGGGATTCCCCGGATCACCTCGATATAGATGGTTGCAACCCGGTTGATGACCACATTCCGGGAGATCCTCCCCAGTCCTGTTATCAATCCCAGGATGAGGGAGAAAAAAATCGATAGCACGGTTACCTGGAAGGTCCGGAGAATCCCGTCAGGTATAAACTTCATGATGTCTACGAAGGGATCCGGAGACACCACGGGAAGAAGGATAAGAAGGGCGATAGCCCCGAAAAAGGAGATCCTCCACGCGGAAAACACGGATTTCTCCCCCCTATCAGGGATAAGCGCTCCATCAGTTATTTCTATACGTACTTTTCGTCCCTCCGGTTTCTTTATCTCAGCCACTTATCTTGCAGTTTCTGATCTATGCCTTTATCCAGGGCTTTCTGAAGACCGGCGTTGATCATATCCAGGACCTTCTTGTTTCCCTTCTTAACTGCAACACCATACAGCTCATCGGTAAAAGGTTCACCCACGATTTTCAGTTTCCCTTTATAGTTGTCGTTCTGCAGCACGTAATCCGCAGCAATGGGAGTGTCGGCCACAACACCGGCGATCCTGCCGTTTACAAGGTCTTCGATTGCAAGACCCAGTTCGTCATAGGATTTTAAGGTTACTCCGGATACCTTGTCGATTTCCATGGCACCGGTGGTTCCGATCTGGGCACCCACGGATTCACCCTTCAGATCTGCAAGGGTGGTTACTCCCGATGTGTCCGAGGGGACGATGAGTACCTGTCCTGCATTGATGTAGGGAACGGAGAAATCCATGGTCTCTTTCCGGTCTTCCGTAATGGTAACGGAAGACATGACAGCATCGTACTGTTCCGCACCGAGACCTGCAAAAATACCGTCCAACGCAGCATTTACGAATTCCACTTCGAACCCGCCCTCTTTTGCAGCAGCCATCATCAGGTCGATGTCGAAACCCACGATTTCTTTATCGCTATTGATAAATTCCATGGGCGGCCAGGTAGCGTCTGTCGCAATAACGATCTTATTCGATTCTTTCTGGCCTCCGCAGAACGCAGCGCCGGCAATGACTGCAACGAGCATTGTCATGATCAAGGTCTTTTTTAACATACGTAACTCCTGTATTTAGAATGTGTCGAAAAAACATTATCAATGGTAAAGGATGAAGACCTCATAAGTCAACGGCTATTTTTTGATCATTCCTGGTACGCATTGATGCGTTTTATCATTTCCCTGCCTTTGTCATCCGTGGCAATCAGCACTTCTTTCTGCTCTTCATCCACATCGTCATAGACAATACGGATTACCGGCATGTTCGGAGAAAAGATACGGGAAAGGAAAGAACCCTTTAGAACCCCGGCGCTTTCGACGGATCCGACAGGAACCCGGATCGTTATTGCTTCTTCCTCTTTCTTTTTCTTTTTTCCCATTCCCCCCACGAGTGAGGAAAACCAGTTCGATTTCGGAAAGGTCTGAAAAAACAGGGCCGTGCTGCTCATGTAGAGGAGGCCCACCTTGGGAGGTGTAAACGGGAGATCCCCTCCCCTGTATTCCCCGATTGTGTAGAGCTCTATTTTCTCACCGATTTCCTGTTCCAGTTCTTCCCAGAATTCTCTTACTTCATCTTCCATATATCCTTATCTCCATTGACGGATCACCATGCAATAGGATATAAAGGCTTGTTGCTTTATACAAGTCCCTGCATGGTAAGGATAATACAATGACATTGATTTCTTCATTCATCGCCGACAACTTGTTTTACGTTTTCCTCGGGGTTGTCGCGCTCACCCTGTTCCAGAGAAAGTACGGCAAGAATGTAGTTAAAAAACGCATGGCTATACTATACATCGCCATCATGGTATTCACACTCCACATCAGTGCCGTCCTTATCGTGGAATTCGAACTGTCCGACTCTATCCTCCTGATCTGGGCGGCTGCAGTGGCGGTGGTGTTCTATTACAAGCGGGACAAGGTATTCCCATTCAGGTATAAGTGTGTTTCCTGTTCCTCCCGGATGAGCTTTAACGAAATCTTTTTCGACGATTCCAATATGTGTGAGTCATGCAGAGATAAACTGAAAAAAGCGGAAGAGTAGGGATATGCATCCCCACTATCCGGAACAGCGGGTCCGGTGTTTCAACCTGCTTATATTCAGCCTTCCATAGAATACACAAGTTGATTTATTCTAAGTAAACATTGGAGATTGTTATGAAAAAAAATGTGTGGCTTATTATTCTGATTCTTATCCCCTATCTGCTTTTTCCCATCGGTGAAGATCAGTATCAAAAAAAGTACATGAACGAGGTTGTTCCTTATTACGAATCGGGTTATTTCGGTACCTTTTCCGGAACCGGGGGAATAAGAATCAACTATGCATTCTTTGAAGCTCCGGAGGAACAAGGCGCCCTCGTCATTCTACCCGGTATCCCTGAGTCCTATATTAAATACGCCGAACTCGTATACGATCTTCGGAACACCGGCTTTTCAATTTATATTATGGATCACAGAGGGGTAGGTTTCTCAGGCAGAATGCTGGAGGACCCGGAAAAGATCTATGTAAAACGGTACACCGACTATGTCGATGACCTCGGAATCTTCATGGATACCGTGGTAAATGCAAAAGAACATGAAAAACTGTTTATGATCGGTCACTCCTCCGGCGGCCAGACAGGCGCCCTCTATCTCTCGGAGCATCAGGACCTATTTTCAGGTGCGGTATTTTCATCACCCCTTTTCAAAGTAAACACAGGAAATATTCCCGGGTGGGTTGCCCGTCCCCTTCTGGCAATCCTGGTAACCTTCGGCGGCGGCAAAAAGTACGCATTCGGTCAGGGGGAAAAATATGTAAAAACCTTTGAGGGAAATCCCCTGACACACAGCAGGGAACGATGGTCCATGTGGGAAAAATATATCCTGCCTCAACACCCGGAGATACAATCTGCAGGCTATACCTTAAGGTGGGCACAGGTTAACCTTAAGGGGGCGGCAAAGGCCCGGAGGGCGGCGAAAAAGATCACGCTGCCGGTACTTCTCCTTGAAGCGGAAGAAGATGAATTTACCCTTCCAAAGGGCAGAGACATTTTTTGCAGAAGGGCGCAGAATTGTACACGAAGGTTGTTCCCGGGATCCAGGCACGAACTGTTTATCGAAAAAGATGAGATACGGGACGAAGTAATCGCCGAGATTATCGGTTTTATCGAACGCTGAAGGGCTCATTGAAGAAATGAGCCGGCGGCAGGAGAGGAAAGCACGTTCCTCTCTCCTCCCCTGTCCGGTGTGCATCACGGCAGTACTTTCATCGTCCTTCTAAAACTCTTCGAAATCGGCCAGGTCCGGCTCCGCCGATGATGCGCTTTGTACCTTCTCCGGCTGGTTTCTCCCGGGGGAATCACCGCTTTTCTCTTTCAGGGCCAGTCCCGTTGCACGGGGTCCGGTCCCGGAGGTGCCCTTCCCCTGCCTTCTCTCCGGTGCTTTCAGCAGCTT
>JAJSAL010000035.1 GCA_024274705.1 Spirochaetota bacterium | reverse complement strand
TGGCGCAGAAAAATCGAACTCTATCCGCAGTTCAGTAAGGCAGAACCGAATCCCGGTCATAGAGCCCTTACAGAGCTTTACAAGCTCGATTTTCTGAAATGGATTATTACCCAGAACATCGACGGCCTTCATCAAAAATCCGGCTTTCCCGAAGAACGGGTGACGGAACTGCACGGTACAGGAAAGTACATTGCGTGTCTGGACTGCAATAAACGTTATTCATGGGAGGACATTCTCCCCTATTTTCATACTGACGGCACTCTTCCGGAATCGAAGGATGCTCCACGTTGTGATTCCTGTAACGGTTTTTTAAAACCTGCAACCATTTCATTCGGCCAGGCGATGCCGGAACAGGAAACGGCAGAAGCGTTCATCCGGGCAGCAGAATCGGATGTATTCATCGCTATCGGGTCCTCTCTATTGGTATACCCGGCAGCATCGATCCCCCAGGAAGCGGTAAAAAGCGGCAGCTACTTCTGTATTATCAATAACGAAGCGACTCCATTAGACCCCATGGCGGACATGGTTGTCCATGGACAGGCCGGAGAAATTCTTTCCATGCTGGTACATTCGATTACGTTACAGTAGCAGCTATTTGTAACTCAAGCATCCCCCTTCTTGACAGGAGTGCCCAGGAAACGTATGCTCCAATAGGTCGATGGTCAGGCCACATTACCAAAAAAGGAGCATACTATGTGCTATACCGGACCTAAAATTGTCGTTTCCCCTCCGGGACCAAAAGCTATGAAGATTATAGAAAGGGACGAACGAATACTCTCCCCTTCTCTTACCCGCAGCTCCGCCCTTGTGGGAGAGCGTGCCGAGGGGGTATATGTTGAAGATATCGACGGAAATGTATTTCTCGATTTTGGATCCGGCATTGCCGTTACCGCTCTCGGGCATCGTCATCCGGCTGTCGTGGAAGCTATTAAAGAACAGGCAGAAAAACTCATCTTTATAAACAGCCTGGATTATTACACGGTTCCCCAGGTTGAATACGCAGAGATGTTGTTCAAGGTAACCCCGGGGACCTTCCCGAAACGGGTATTCTTCACAAACAGCGGCAGCGAATCTGTCGATACTGCCATCAAAATGGCAAAATGGCACAACCGGAGAATGTACGGCATCGGATATATCAATGGATTCCACGGGCGAACCATGGGTGCCGTCAGTTTTACGACGACAGGACTTACAGCACGCCGTGGATTCGGGCCTCTCTATCCGATTGGTCAGTTCGCTCCTTACCCCTACTGTTACAGGTGTCTTTTTAACAAAGAATATCCTTCCTGCGATATCTACTGTATGAATTACCTGACTGATATCATATTCAAAAAACTTGTTGCTCCGGATGAAACTTCTTTTATCATACTCGAGGCGGTCCAGGGGGCAGGGGGGTACATCGTTCCTCCTAAGGAGTTTTTTACCAGACTTTCAGAAGTGTCAAAGGAGCACAACATACTGCTCATTGTCGATGAAGTTCAGACCGGGTTCGCCAGAACTGGAAAGATGTTCGCAAGCCAGCACTTCGATCTGGAGCCGGACATCATGACCCTCTCCAAAGCAATGGCCCAGGGACTGCCCTGCGGAGCTGCAGTTGCCCGTGCAGAAGTAATGGACTGGGTTGATAATGCTCATGAAGGTACACTGAACGGAGGACCGGTTATCATGGAAGCTGCAAAAGCCGTGCTAAGGACCATGGAAAAGGAAGATATTACATCCCGTGCAGCTTCTATGGGAAACTATTTGAAAGAACAGCTCGATTTTTTAAAAGAAAAATATCCTGTTATCGGAGATGTACGCGGGTTAGGACTCATGCTCGGTGTGGAGTTTATCAAAGATGCGAAGAAAACACCGGCTTCAGATTTCCGGAATGCTCTTATGGAAGCAGCATTTCAGAAAGGTCTTCTCCTCCTCGGTGCCGGTGAGTCATCGATCCGGCTGGCTCCTCCCCTTATCATCACAAAAGAAGAGCTGGATACGGGACTCTCAATACTTGAGGATTGTATTAAGGTTCTGCAATGATAAAAAATATACCGTACACCGTATATTTTCTCTTGACAGGAGCAACGAGTGGTCGTATTATTGCTGAATCTGGTCAGGCCACCTGACTTCTTAGGAGCTGCATCATGGAAAAAGGAACAATACTTATTGCCTTAGGCGGTAACGCAATAAAACAGGCAGATCAGCATGGAACTACCGAAGAACAGCTGCTCAATGTTGATATCACTGTTCAACAGCTGACAGGCATCATAGAACAAGGTTACCGGATCGTATTGACCCACGGGAACGGCCCTCAGGCAGGCAACCTGCTGATCCAGCAGGAGGAAGCTGCATCCATCGTGCCCCCCCAGGAGCTGTACGTGTGCGGCGCAATGACCCAGGGTCAGATCGGGTGGATGATCCAGAATCGCTTAGGATACTACCTCCGGAAAAAAGGAATTTCTATGCCGGTAGCCAGTATTATTACCCAGGTTGTAGTGGATGCCCATGATCCTGATTTTGCAAACCCTTCGAAACCGGTGGGACCCTTTTACACAAAGGAGCAGGCCGGCAAACTGAAGAACGAAAAGGGATATCTTTTACAGGAAGTAAAACCGGGCAGCCCCCGGGGATGGAGACGCCTGGTCCCGTCACCGGAACCGAAGGAAATTATCGAGCAGCAGGCAATCAAGGCTTTAGCCGACTCAGGCACACTGGTCATCGCTTCAGGCGGCGGAGGCATTCCTGTACGGAGGAATGGTGATGGAAGTTTCTCCGGTGTACAGGCGGTCATCGATAAGGATAAAGCCGCATTTATTCTGGCACAAACGGTACAAGCGGATACCCTTATGATATTAACTGACGTAGAACATGTTTTTTTGAACTACAACACCGATAAGAAAAAACCTATTCATACTATCCGGGTACAGGACATGCAGCGATACTACGATGACGGTCAATTCATGAACGGATCCATGGGACCGAAGGTGCTCGCCTGTCTCCGCTTTGTTCAGTGGGGAGGATCCAGAGCAATCATTACATCACTTGATAATGCCCTCGGGGCCCTGGAAGGGAAAACCGGTACAACGATAGTGCCTTAATCAGTATGGCTAATCGTGCTGATTATGGATGGTTATTCGTCGTCACTATTCCTGATGCGGCTGAAGTACCGTTCCGTTAGTTTACGCAACTCCAGTAAATACGTCTTGAATTCCGGTTTATCAGTCTGCATTTCAGGATCCGTTATTTTAACCACGGTAATACGGTTGCCGGCGCTGGTGCAGCGGTATACTGAGCGATTCTCTGCTTCGAAATACTCCGCTGCTGTTCTGCTGCTGTACGATCGGAGAAATCGGAGGTCATCCTGCCGGTCCGGGTCTGCACCGGTACGGCCTTTTTTCGCCTGGGCCGCATAACTGCGGAATTCCCTGAGACTATACTCTTTAATTTTCTTATATACCTGCCGTGGATTTTCCCGGTAATTACGCAGGGCTTTATCGAGAAATATCAGCTTTTTCAGACCGTCTTCTTCTCTGAAATCCACTTCAGCCAGACCTTCTGCGTGACGCATCAATGTATCTCCGATTTTGGCGTATTCTTTTGCGGTTTTATACTTGATAGGAATCCGTTCTTCTTTCAGGTATCCCATGAAACTGCGGCAGCCCGCCTGGTGGTACAGTTTCTTTGTATCGATATTAGCCAGGGATTTACAGATAGCTGCACGGGAAAGCATCACCCCCTCAACAGTCTCCTGTATTCCCTTCTCGATCTCTTCAAGATCGCTGGAATGGATAAAATCCAACGAGAACCGCCCTTCCTTTTCTTTGAGTAGGGTGTGCTGTTCAGCAATCTTCCGGTTCACCTCTTTTAGATGATCGATCTTCACGTTCAAATCGTCGACTTTAGCCAGGAGATCCAGCGGTTTCGGGGGTAATTCCTTTTCTTCCATGTACTATTCCTGCCTGAATGTTAGCCGGATACGATGTATAACACAAGTATTAAAATTCATAATCGCCGGGTCAGAGGTTCTGCAGTTTCCGTAAAAAGAAAATCCACTTACATGCATTTTTTCCCATGAAACGGATTCTATATCGATCTCCCTTATGATAAAATTGAAAATACCTATTAAAATTATCCACATATGATGTGATCTCATGTACAGGGAGAATAAGGCGATCGCCCTTATCAGGGACAATCTCGATGTTACGCGGGAAGAGAAGCAGCGATCCTGTACACCCTTCTTCCATCCCACCGAAGGAGGATCTGCGTATATACACATCCTCGGAAACGGTAAGGGGTATATCCTCCGGGCCTTTGATCATTGATGCAATTTCACTGTTCTGCCAGTCAAACAACCCCTTCAGATCAACACACCCCTTGGCTTCGGGGGTAATACGGAGGTTCCCATCCAGGGTCCAACCGCAGCCGCAGACGTTACACACCATCCGGTCTCCCCGGCCATAGATCGAGTCATGGGAATTGCAGTTCGGGCAGATCCATATAAGGTACTGCACTCCTTCGGCGAGATTCGTTCCCTGAAAGGATACACATTGAAGTTCCGGATCTTTTACT
Organism: Spirochaetota bacterium; assembly: GCA_024274705.1. Taxonomy (GTDB): domain Bacteria; phylum Spirochaetota; class Spirochaetia; order SPDA01; family JAJSAL01; genus JAJSAL01. Next base: position 5,318 of record JAJSAL010000035.1, on the reverse strand, counting down.
TCGTTTCTGTACAGAGCAGTATTGATCCGGGCTGCAAGTTCTTCCCTGGCCATGGACCGGTATTCAGCCTGCCTAAGTGTTGAAAAGTGGATATGTATCTCTCCCTGACGGGGAAACTCCGCCCATCTCGGCCATGAGAGGTAATTCCCCTTCATCCTGGCGAGTCTGACCGGTACCCTGAGCTTCTGAATAAGTGCAGGGAGAGCTTTAACAATCGGTTCTGTTTCACCATCCCAGCACCTGTCCCCTTCTGCAAATATCCCGACGGCATGACCATGCCGGATAAGATCAAAGGTTGCCCTCACCGCAGCAAGGTCGTTCTGTCCTTTTTTCTTGGCATACACGCCCACCATTGCTCCTCCCAGCCGCTTCATAAAGGAGACCGCCTCCACATTCGCCATATAATTCACAGGATACCCGATTACCGCACCCAGCAGAAACGGGTCCGTTTTGTGAGCATGATTGCTGAGAAAGATAAATGGGGGTCCGGGCTCATCAAGGTCACCGGAAACCCGTATGTGGTAAAATCGCTTCAGCCGTTTCCCGTACGTTCCCTGAAGAAACAGCCACACAAGGTGTTGATACCATGTTGCCATTTAGTCCTCCTCCAGGTACAAGCCGATAAACGAACCCCAGGAGCTGTCACTTACTTTGACAAAGGACATACCGGCAGATGCCGCGCCTGCACCGTCGGTATCCTCCCGGTCCCCAACCACCAGTGTTTGTTCCGGTGAAACGGAAAGGAGGGATGCTACTTTACGGAAAGGCCGGGCAGCCGGTTTCAGAGCTCCGTATTCTTCGCTGGAGGCAATGACATCAAATTGTTCCGTATCGATACCCAGGGCATCAAGCCTTTCCGGAACATGCCCGTAATCGGAAAACACTGCAAGAGAGATGCCCCGGGTTCTGAATGATCGCAACAATCGATCCAGACCGGTCCGCCTCTTCGTTTTCCTGAGTACACGTATGAAATCCGGGTAAAATGTATTGAAATACCATGACTCGATCGCTGAAACATCACGCCCTGTCTCCTGGTGGATAGTGTTGAACAGTTCTCTGTACAGGGCCCCGGAATTACCATAGTCTTTTCCTTTCATCATCCTCCGTGCATTGAGCATTCCTGATATCAGTTTCAACCTGGGGAAACTCTTAAGCATAATCCTGGGCCCGAATCCACGGAGAGAATATAACGTGCCGTCGAGATCGAAAATAACTGCTTCCGGGTGTTCCATGGGCTCAGGAGAGGGTAAGTTCTTTGAACATGTTCATTCGCATCTCGTCCACCATGAGATGGGTCAGTTTGAACTGGCCGTCCCGGTATCCCCGGGCCATCATGAGTGCTTTGAACTCGTCAAAGGAATTCTTTTTCAGCCTGGCAGCGATCAGGGGACGAATCCGGTTGGAACCCCGTTTCGATTCATATTCCATATTGATGGTACGAAGATGGCTGTCTACGGTTTCTGCGAACCGTGCCAGGTCCTGGTCACTAATCTCTTTACTGAATTCAGCAAAGAGGTGGTACGCCGACGTTCCGAAATCTGCAAAACCGATATGGAACATGGTGTTGATGCTCAGTTCTTTTTCCGCCTTATGTATGGCTTTGAGAAACTGGGCTTCATGCACTTTCTCTCCAGTCAGGCTGGTAACACCGTGGCCTTTCTGTATAAACCTGATCCTGGGGAACTGATTGTAAAACCCTTCCACCTGGACAATGTCGTTCATGTTGTACCTGTATAAGCCGCTGGGGGTTGTCACGATGATGTAGTACTGTTCCCCGTCTTCGATTTCTGATGACAGGTACACCCGGGCATCCGGTTTACCGTAATCCGCTGCCTTGATGAATTCAAAGAACAGAAGGTGTGATACCAGGATGGAGGTATCGTTATCACTGTCCAGTACGAGGCCCGCCCGGGCCTCGGTTGCAATATACCCGAACTCCCGGATCCTGGTGTACCTGGGAAAAAATCCCCGGGTGTGTTGAAGATAGAGACCGCTGTTTCCCAGTTTCCAGGTTACGATCACCTTCAGTTCAGGCCAGTAATGCTTGGGATACACAATGTCATACTTTTCTTTGAGAGCCTGTAACCCGGCTGCCCTTTCCGGGTTAGGCGAAAGATATGCTTCGATGTTCTGCCGAATAGCAGGATCGATTGCCAGGTCCTTTTTCAGGGTCCCTGTTTCGATATCCCGGATAAACGATTCCAGGTTTTTCTGAACGACGTTATTCATTTCCAGGAGAGTACTGGGGTTTCCGGTAATAAGCAGATGAATGGAATGTTCGATGGTCATGCGGAGCAGTACATAATAGCGGGAAGAGTAATCGGTAATCCCGTATACTTCCGTGGGAAGGACGTGTAGTACTTTGAGGAAACCCGGAATATTCTCGTACACGTGGCCGGAGAAGGAGCCGTAACATGATCCGTCTTCGGTATATCCTTCCACGGCCTTTCCCACGATGGAAAATTCCGGTCCGTCGAACACATCAGGATTTTCCTTCAGGATCGAATAGAGCCATATCCTGGATAGACCATTGTACGTCTCTTTATTGTATTTTTCCGTTATCGGGATCCATTTAGGTTCTTTTGTTGTACCGCTGGTGGTTGCATACATGATGGGTTTTCCCGGGAAAAGGACATCCGTTTCACCCCGGGTATGCCGTTTTATAAACGGCTCTAAGTCCTCATAGTTGTTTACCGGTACACATTTCTGAAAATCCTGAATCGTTTTTATCTCGGAAAAATGATGCTCCCTGCCGTACACGGTATCTTTGGCGTATGCAACAATATCCATGAGAATATCGAATTCCGCCTTTTTTACATTCTTACTCGCCTTATCGAGAATCCTCCACATCTTTTTGCCTGCAAGGGTCAAGGCGAGTTTTATCTTCCAGAGTCCGCGTACCTTCTTACCCATACAACAGTCCCCTCCTCAACGTGTTTCAACGATTGTAAGTTCAGGCCATGGATTAAGCAAGCTTTATGTTACGGTTTCGATATGCCTTCGGCTATCGCCGCGAGGTCATAACTGCTGGGCTCCTGAAATACCCGGAGACCGAACTCCGGTACTGAAGCAAGGATATGATCGAAGATGTCCGCCTGTATATTCTCGTAATGTGCCCATACCTGGTCATTGGAAAAAACGTATATTTCCAGGGGCAGACCCTGGCTGTGGGGCTGCAGCTGCCGAACGAGAAAGGTCATATCGTTGTGTATTTTCGGATGATGTTTCAGGTATTCCACAAGGTAGGCCCGGAATGTACCGATGTTGGTAAGATTACGCCGGTTTATCACTTCATCATCCGTGTCCTGCTCCTTCCTCTCGTCTTCTATCTCCTTCAGTTTCCTGTCCAGGTACCCTTTTAAAAGGGAAAAGCGGCGGTACTTCCCGATCATCCCGGGAGTACAGAAACGGATACTCGCCATATCGATACAGATGGAACGCTTGATCCTCCTTCCGCCGGACTCCGTCATGCCCCGCCAGTTCTTGAAAGAATCGGAAATAAGGTAATAGATGGGGATGGTGATAATCGTCTTGTCCCAGTTCTGAACCTTTATCGACTGAAGATTGATATCGACTACTTCACCATCGGCGCCGTATTTCGGCATTTCTATCCAGTCCCCCAGGTTAACAAGCCGGTTTGCACTCAATTGTATTCCTGCAACAAACCCCAGAATCGAATCTTTGAACACCAGGAGGAGTATGGCACTCATGGCGCCCAGACCGCTCAAGATCCCCAGGGGAGATTTGTTCATGATGGTGGTAACGATAAGGATAAGGCCCACCAGGTAGACGATGATCTTTACCACCTGGATGTATCCCTTTATCGGCCGGGACTTGGCGATTTCGAATCCCTGGTAGATTTGATGAACTGAACTTAGAATAGAATCCACGATTAGGATCGACACGCCGATCATGTATGCCATGGTAAGACGCTTTACCACCAGGGTAAGGGTCTCCATCTCCGGGAAAATAGCCGGGACGAGAATATAGATAACCAGGGCCGGGGCAAGATGAGACAGCCTGGTGAGGACCCCTTTTTCAAATAATACATCATCCCAGGTGGAATCCGTTTTCTGTACGATTTTCCGTATAAGAGAAAGGATGATTTTTTTCGCTATCAGATTCGCAAGAAAACTGAACAGGAGAACCCCGGCAGCCAGCAGTGCCTTGGAAGCGTACAGCGCGTAATTGCCGTTCAACCCTATGTTCAGCATCAGGTCCAGGACTGTTTCGTTCATACCGCCTCCCTGCCTGACCCTACAAAGAATAGACATAATAATCAATTGGACTGGTTAACCGGCTGCGACGATGTGTGAATCAGCGTCATCATAGATACCATGCAGATCATGGATTTTCAGCCCGGTACTGGAGCGGTGGAAAGCTGTTAAGCCCTATTCGAGGGTGTAGTACTCCACCGCCAGCCGGGGTCCCGGGTTAATACCGTCTTCAGAGGAGGAATACCGTTGTGCATCGGCTGTTATTATTTCGTTTAATCGAAAACCGTAATTCGGTTCCCCTTTCTCCATGAACTCACGGTAGGCATCGGATACGTCAAGGGTCACGGGCCCGACATACGACGTGACAACATCCACGGTGTTATTGAGAAAGGACACGGAAAACGACCCATTGTCGGCATCGGCATAGGTAACTGACGTTGATTCCCATGGGTCAACGATCCTTTCAACTTCAAGGCGGGATGCGACAGCCGGGCTGCTCTCACAATACAGGACCAGTTCTGCTGAGAGCAAAACACCCTCAGGCAGATCTTCGAATTTGATCAGGGAGTAGTAATTGTCAGTAGACCATCCGGCCCACAGATCGACATCGGTAAAACTCTGGCCCGGCAAACTGGAAACCCATCCATCAACAGTCAGTGCTACTTCATCACTTACATACAGGTACGTTTGCGTCTCCCCTGAAAAAGGCCCGGTATACTGCAGTTCACCATCGATGTCCTTGTACGTCCAGGAGCTGAAGTAATACAGGGTGCTTTCGTCGAGATCCTGTACAAGGTACTCCCCTTCAGAAGCGGTCGCGTCGTATACCACCGTTCCGTCGGTCTGGTTGACTGGAATCCCATTTGCACTCATGACGACTACCACGTTCGGAAAATTTCCGTCATCATATGCCTCGGGTGTCCAGGTTAAACGCACAGACGAATCGGTCTCCGGTTGAGCTGAAAAATCATGTACCGGAAGTACAGGATTGTCCGGGTCCAGGGGGTTCTCCCGTCCCCTGGTTGGGGTAAGAAAAGCGTCACACCCGGTAATCAGAAGGATCACTGCAACAGGGATTACTGTAAAAAGTGTTTTTTTCAT
>JAJSAL010000034.1 GCA_024274705.1 Spirochaetota bacterium | reverse complement strand
TTGATGATCCTGCTCACCGCACAAAGGTGGACTCCCTTAGGGATCGAATTAGAAAGGCGACGGCCGATACGAATGATCCCCTGAAGGAATGTGTGAGCAAGTTTTTTGGAATTTGGAATACGGGTTCAGGGCAGATCGATGTTACAAAATTTTTCGATAAAAAATGATACCCTCTTTTCTCAGGGCATAAATCTAAATTTCGTATTTATCTAAAATCCTATCGATATCTTTCTTCGCGTTACTGCCGAGCGGTTTGAAAGGTGATCGCATGATACCCATTTCGATCCCAAGCCGGGATGTGATGGCATACTTCAGGCTCGAATATACACCGAAAGGGATAAACACCGCAATAATCTCGTTGACAACGGATTATTCCCTTATACTTATCTAAGCCCAGTTTATCAGTCTCCTGCATGTACAAAAGCGTTTAACTTTGTATACAGGAATATATCATATTAATCAACAAACTCTAAAGCTAGCTTGACTTTCTTTGCATTGGTCATAACAATAGGATAATTGGATTTTACGATGGTAGAAGTCGCTTATCACCGAGTGTATAACGTTCTCAGAGAAAGGATAATAGATCATTCTCTAAAAGCTGGAGAAAAGATTCCCCCCGAGCGGATACTGTGTGATAATTTCGGCGTGTCCCGAATCACGGTCCGGCATGCTTTACGCCTTTTACAGGACCAAGGCCTGGTCGAAAGGATGCCTGGGCGGGGAACCTTTGTACGCTCGTCTAAACCGAAAAAAGTACCCATACTCGAGTTCGATTATGTCAATTCCCTCAAGAGGTCGGCACCGGGAATCAAACGCCGGCTCATCACCAGCGAGGAAATCTGTCCTCCCGAAGAAATCTCTCAGTTTTTCGGTCTTCTCAAATCTCAGACCTGCCTTTTAATAGAACGGCTGGATATTCTGAATGACGAACCCTTAAGCTTCGACAGGGGATATATTCCCCTGGAATATACCCGTTCGATCACCGATGAGATGTTGTGTGCCGTCGAGTTTTTCAATGTCTGGGTCAAGAATGAAGGACTGGAAAGTTCCCATGTGCAATCTGCAACCGAGGCAATCAAAGCCGATAAAATCACATCCGCACGACTTTCCCTACCTCTCCATGCCCCGGTATTGCTTACAACCGAAACTTTCTTTTCCAGTAAAGGAAAACCGCTGGCGGTGTTTATCACGTCCTACCGGGGGGACCGCTTTAAGCTTGTGTCAATCAACAAGCTGAACCCTTAGCCCGCCAATTCTTACGAATATAAATAATGAATGGTTTCCAGGTATTTGGCCGGAAATTAAATACGTTTTTTCTATTCTCAGGATAAAGCTTGTGATAATAAGGTGTTTCCGGACTTTTTCCTCATTTTGCAGGACCAGTGCATCCATGAGTATTATTGGATAAACCGGATTTAGAGGTCTGCTCTGCCATTCTTTAGCTCTTTCTATCACAAGAATCCGTTATTGTGTTAATTGTTTCCGGTGACAGAAACGCTACTCTCTTTTAGGACAAATTGTTCAGAAGGCGGATGGGCTTGTACAAGGAGGTATCCTCCGGATTCATTTCCTTCCTAATGACAAACAAGCAGTTAAACACAAAGTGACGACAAAGTATATCTTACTAACCAGACTCCTGTACCCGCGTATACACGATAGTCGTGGCCTTGCACTTCCTTTTTGTCTGATCCATAAAACCAAGGGTGAATTTGTCGTCATGTTTCAGAAAGATATCCAGACCGCGGCCGAGAATGATCCTCCAGCCCGTGTCGGTTTCTATCCAGCGGTCATGAAGGTTCCGATCGAAATGGAAATCAAACTCAATACCATCCCTGCTAAGACCTATACGCGACAACTATCCTGATAGATAGGGAACCTGCCCCTCCCACGACGCGAGTTGCCGTTCGGCTTCGTCGAACTCGGTTTCCACCCCGGCGTCAAAACCTTTAGCCGCACATGCTTCGAACACCGCTTTCAGGACCACATCCTCGAAGCGCCGGCCCGAGTGATAGTCGCATATGACCACCAGGTACTGCCCGTCTTTACGGATATTCTTAAGGCGCTTAACCTGTTCGGCGTCCATCTTCCCATAGTTATTGTAGAATCCGGAAATGGCAGGATCACCGCTCGAAAGGCTCAGCACATTTGCCGTCAACAAGCAGAGATGGGACTTCCCGGTACCGTACGACCCGCTTAAAAGGTAGAATTTCTTGTCTGTAGGCTGGAACAGACCACGGCAAATCCGCTCAAAGGCCCTGCGGTGCGCCTTGGTGGGACGGTACATCGCCATCCTATCGGCATTCTCCCGGGCCTTCTCGAAGGTACTCTTCAACTCAACGAAGTTTGCGTAGCCTGATTTCAGGGTAACTACGTCTTTGATTTTTGCCATGGTGTCACCTTTTATCCTCAGTTTTAAGGCGGCGGAGCACTGCCCGGCCTGCTGCCGTCAGCCGATACCGCTGGTTGCTGCTGCGGGGTTTTTCCGGGATGGTCATCTCAACGAACCGGAGACCGATAAGCTTCGACAGACTGTTTTTAAAATTGCCGGTGCGGGTCGCATACCCGGTTTCAGCAAGAAGATCAGTGCCGCTTTGATCTCCCGATGCGCATGCACGCAGGATGTCACGGTCAACCTTGGAGAATGACCCTTGGGCCACTTCGATATCAGCTTGGGCCTCTTGGGCCTCTTGGGCCGGCTCTTTCACGAACTGCACCTGGAACGCGTGGCCTGCTTCTTTAAGCACCAGGCGGATAGCCGGGTAGTTCCCGATCTCGTCCCGCATCCTCCGAATACCGGTTCCCCACGCTTCAATGAGCTTCAATTCCTTGAAAATCGGCGCCAGAACCCGATTACGGATTTCAGACCGCCCTGTTCCCAGGGCGTCCGGCGGCAGGTTGTCCGGCAGCGGTCCCGGACTGGTGATCTCCAGCATGTCGTCGAAAACAGCTACCTTGATATCGCTCCCCTGAATGGAGTAGTCCCGGTGAACCACCGCATTCGTAAGCGCTTCGCGAATTGCCTCCAGGGGATACTCCCACCGGTCCTGCCGGTACACCTCCCCGATCTGCGATCCAAGAGCGATATTCCGCTTGATAAAGGCGATGCATGGCTCGATGGTCGAGTGGATAGGGCCTTCTATAGTCGTCTGGTCGAGGAAGACCTTGGTGTCGGTACCTTTGAACCTGGCACACTCGATCTTTGCGTATGGGAAAAGGCGCCGCCTTGCGCTGGACTCCGAAAGCAATAGAGCACCGTTGGTGGGGTTAAGTTCATCTCCTTCGGTTATTAAGAGCCCCAGGTTTCTGAACCCGGCCGCATCGGGCTTTTTTCCCGTAGCGCGTGAATAGTCCCTGGCGAAGGTAGACAGGTCTACGTCTGCCCAGGCAACCCTGTACACCGGTAGTTCATCGAAGGAGGTTTTCCGTATCGATCGCTCCAGCGCGGCGAGGGCCTCCTCGGAGGCCTTCCGGTTGACCGAACCTATCCGTATAAAGGTCCCTTCCCGTGTTCCATGCGGCGGTCGGGAAGCCCTGTTGTTTCGGCTAACGTGTTCCGGCTGATCCTGGGGGAATCCCGGTGTTCCCAAACAGCATTCAGTACACGGGAAAGCTGGTCGAACTCGAGAAGGTAGCCGTTGCAGAGTTGAAGTTTTCGTTTCTCCAATGATTTGCCGGTAGTCTTATGTGTATGTAATCCTGATGAATGGGCTTGCTCTTCGAACAAACTCCGTTGTTTTATTTTTTTTACATTCAATTACATCTCTCTTTTTTTATAGAAAATCAGTTCACGGATAACCAGGTGGCCTGGAAGCCCTTCGGGCATCCCCTATTCCCAACTTAATGGATCATACCATGGAATCACTACCGTCTCAATGAAAAGCATGACTGCTTTTTAAACCCCGCAGGTGATACGCAGCCGGGCCGGGTAATGATCACCTAAAACCGTTATTTGTACCAGTCAGGAACGTGGATGATCTCTCTCGGTTTGCTGCCCTGCTGGGGGCCGACAATGCCCCGCTCTTCCATTTCCTCTACTATCCTGGCCGCCCGGTTGTACCCGATCTTAAGGCGCCGCTGGAGGTACGAAGCGGAAGCCTTGCCTGCGGAGATAACGATGTCCAGGGCTTTCTCCATCAGGGGGTCGCTGCCGCGCTCTTCGAAGGGGCTGCCGGTTTCATCGTCGTCATCATCAAAAAAGATCTCGTCGTCAATGTATTCCGGCTCTCCTAAGGTCTTGATGTAATCTGTAACGAACTCTACCTCTTCTTCCGACAGGAATGCCCCCTGGATCCTGGTGGGTACCGGGTTCCAGGCGGAGGTAAAGAGCATGTCCCCCTTGCCCAGGAGCTTCTCCGCACCTACACCGTCGATGATGATCCTGGAATCGAATTTTCCGGCCACCATGAAAGCGATCCTGGAGGGGATGTTGGCCTTGATCAGGCCGGTTATCACATCGATCGAGGGACGCTGGGTTGCCAGGACCAGGTGGATCCCGATTGCCCGGGACATGGCTGCAAGCCGGGCAAGGGTGGATTCCAGCTCCTTGCCGGAAGTTGCCATAAGATCGGCGAACTCGTCCACGATGATGATGATATACGGCAGCGGTTCGGTAGCCATTTTTTTCTTCTTTATCTTCTGGTTGTACGAACGTACATCCCGGACCCCCAGGGCATCCAGGAGGGAATACCTCCGCTCCATCTCGTACAGGCAGTACTGCAGGGCCTGGAATGCCTTTTTCGGATCCGTTATCACCGGTGTAAGGAGGTGGGGAATATCGTTGTAAAACTTGAGCTCCACGATTTTAGGGTCGATCAGGAGGAGGCGCGCTTCTTCCGGGGACCGGGCGAACAGGATCGAACAGATAATGGAGTTCACGCACACCGATTTTCCCGATCCCGTTGCTCCCGCGATGAGTACATGGGGAGTCTGGGTAAGGTCCACGATCTGGGCGTTCCCGGAAATATCCTTCCCTAGGATGATGGGCAGGTCCAGTTCTTCAGCATCGAAGGCGTCATCCTGTACCATCTCCTTGAAGGACACGATACTGCGCTTCTTGTTGGGAACCTCGATACCCACGGCGTGTTTGCCCGGTATAGGGGCCACTATACGGACGCTGGATGCCGCCAGGCGCAGGGCGATGTTGTCCGCAAGATTGGTGATCTTTGCAAGCTTGACTCCCGGAGCTGGGAGGATCTCGAACATGGTGATTACCGGCCCTTTCTGTATGCCTGTCACATCCGCTCGGATTTTGAATTCTTCCAGTGTTTTTTTAAGTACTTCCGCCGAATGTTCGGTTTCCCCGTCGATCTCCCAGTACCTGCCGTCGGGGTACTCGGTGAGCAGGCTGTCCGGGGGGACGAAATACCCGGGTTTCAGGGAAGGCATTACAGCCTTTTGTTCCCCGGAAACATCACGTTTCCTGTGATTCCCGGTTTCTTCCCCTTCCGGCGTTTCCAACGCTTCAGGTACTTCCTGGAATTCGGCATCTTCCACGTCTATCCGGGCAAGAAACCCGGGAGAATCATACAGCCCGGGCTCCGGTTGCTCCCGCCGGATGTCCTTCCCGGGTTCCTCCTGGACGACTTCCTCCTGGACAGCTTCCTCCCGGACGATTTCATCCGGACTGTCGAAGATGGCAACCGGCGGCTTCTCCAGGAGGCGGAGCTTGAAACGCCCATCCTCATCTTCTTCCAGGGGATCGAGTTCCTCCACATCCTCGGGATCGAAAAATTCAGATGCCGGGGTTACCGGATCTTTTCCTTTGAAACGGTCCTGGTATCCCCGGTAGCCTAAGAGAACCATCCCGACGGCTTCCAGGGCGAGAAGAAGCACCAGTACGACGACACTTCCCCCGGGTCCGAAAGCGGAGATGAAAAACCGGGACACCGGGAGGTCCGCAGGAAGAAAGGTGATCCGCAGGATAACACTTACCGTGAGAAACGGAACCAGTGAAAGGGTGAGCATCAGGACCAGTCCCTTCTTTAACGACCGTAAAAACAGAAGGATCCCGCAGAGCAGGAGGTACACCGGAACATAATACCCGGCCTGGAGAAAGCTGGAAAAGAGGAACCGGCCCGGAGCGGTAAAGAGAAACAACAACCCGGATGATGGATTTCTCCCTGCGGATATGGAAACGAAGAGAAGAAGTCCGGCAGCCGAGAGAACACCCGCCAGAATAGAGGAAAAAGAACGTTTCTGCACTGAATACTCCGAATGATCCATGTCTGAATGCTGTATGTTCTAGTATCGGTAAAATATCGATGCCGGGTAAGGGTCTCTTAGGAGTTCAGAGCTTGTTTATCATGGATGCAAGATAGGCCGCTCCGAATCCGTTGTCGATGTTCACAACCCCGATACCGCTGGCACAACTGTTGAGCATGGAAAGGAGAGGCGCCAGTCCGCCGAAATGCGCACCATAGCCCACGCTGGTAGGGACTGCTATGACCGGTTTATCCACCAGGCCTCCGACAACACTTGCCAGGGCGCCCTCCATACCGGCGGCCACAATAATAACCCGGGCTTCCCGAACGACCTTGAGCACATCGAAGAGGCGGTGTATACCTGCAACACCTACGTCGGTGATCCGTTTTACCGGGTTGCCGAAGAGCTCCAGGGTAACAGCAGCCTCTTCCGCCACGGGAAGGTCGGAAGTCCCTGCTGTTACAACAGCAACATAGGTGTCCCTGGTTTCTGCATGTTTTTTTCTGACCACCATGGTCCGTGCCAGTTCGTTATACTCCGCCTCAGGATAGATATCCATAAGCGCATCGAACACGGGAGGAGATATCCTGGTTATCAGGATGTTATTCTTTTTCTCCTTCAGGTGGATCAGCACGTCCTTAAGCTGATCGATGCTTTTCCCTGCCCCGTAGATCACCTCCGGGTATCCTTTCCTAAGTTCCCTCATATGATCGAATTTTGTATGCCCTATATCTTTGTAAGGAAGATCTTTGAGCATTTCCACGGCATCAGCGGGAGGAACAGCCCCTTCTCTTACCTCTTCAAGGAGTTTCAGTAATTCTTTCTTGTCCATTATTCTATTCCACCTTCGGAGAACTCCGCCCGGCTTACCACCCGGTACACTTCCTGGACCGGGATGCCCCGTTCCGCGGCGATCCGCCGGCAGTCATCGTACTCAGGTTTCGATTTGATTTTCCTGCCCCCCAGGTAAGCATGTTTGATCCGTACCGGCCCGTAGGGTGTATCGAGAGAGGTAACATCACGGTCCAACGCAGTCTTGTGTACAGGGTACGAACGGATACCGAAGGTGGAGGTTTCTGCAAACACGATTCTTTTCATGTCGTCCGCCTTGCCGGAAGAAACCAGCACCTTTAAGAGAACACCGGGCCGCGATTTTTTCATGATAATCGGGGTCAGAAACACATCGGCGGCACCTGCATCGAACAGGGTGTCCATGATGTGTTCATACATTTCCGGATTCATATCATCGATATTACACTCCAGGAGTACCGCATTTCCGGAGGCGGCGCGGGTATCAACACCGCCTTCACCGATGATCACCCGGAGTACGTTGGGGATATCCCCGTCTCTGAACCCGATTCCATACCCGGTTTTCTCAGGGGTAACGGCGACGGAACCGGTAAACTCGTCTGCCGCCGCCCTGATGATGGCCGCGCCGGTAGGTGTGGTCGCTTCAAAAGGTACTGCTCCGGTAAGCACGGGTACGCCTCTCAGAATCTCCACCACTGCCGGAGCCGGCACGGGCAGTGTCCCATGGGCGCACTGTACAAACCCGCTTCCCAGCTGTACCGGGGAGACGACGATCCGGTCCGGGCCAAGGCTGTGGATACAGACAGCGGCTCCAACGATATCGATAATGGAATCCACGGCTCCCACCTCGTGAAACATCACGTCTTTCACCGGTTTTCCATGGACCTTTGCTTCTGCTTCTGCGATGACAGAGAAGATACGGAGGGACAGTTTTTTTATCCCGGGAGCAAGGGTACTTCCTTCGATTATTTCCCGGATCTCCCTGAAACGGGTGTGCTGCCGGTGGGAACGGTGCTCTTTCACGGTCACCTCCGCCCGGGTGCCCTGGATGCCTTTTTTCGATTCCTTCCGGACGGTCAGCTCCCATCCTTTCACATTCAGACGGGTCAGTTCATCCCTTAAGTACTCCTCTTCCACTCCTGCATCGAGAAGGGCTCCAAGATGCATATCTCCGCTTATTCCGGCAAAACAGTCGTAGTAGAGTGTTTTCATAGCAGGATAAACGACAGTACACCGAAAGGTATGAGATAAAAAGAAAAATAGTAGAGTTTTCCCCTTTCAATCACCCTCAGGAGCAGAAGGAGAGAAAAAAGACCGACCACGAATGAGGCTGCAATTCCCGTAAAAACCACTCCCGGATCCACCAGGCTGAAGAGGTCACCGGCATCCCGGAATTCCAGCACCAGTGCCCCCAGGATAGCAGGTATGGAAATGAGAAACGAAAACTCCCCGACCTTTTCCTTTTTGATACCTGAAAACAGTGCACTGGATATGGTGATTCCCGAACGGGATATACCAGGAAACACTCCCAGTCCCTGGGCGATACCGGTAATAATCCCATGACGGAACTTCAGCCCATTGTAACCGGTATCCTGTCCGGTTTTCCTGGTCAAAAGAAGTATAATACCGGTAACGATAAAGAGAAGCGACACGATCCTCGGCTTGGTTTCCATGGATAGATAAGAAATACCGAAGCCGATAACCACCGTGAACACCGTTGCAACGACAATGATCAGGAAGAGCCTTACGTTCTCTTTTATTTCCCGGTCTTTCTTTCCCGCAATACCCAGCACCAGAGCCCGGAGGATACGAAACACCCGCTCCCTGAACACAATGACTACAACTACCAGGGTGGATACGTGGAGGAGTACGTCAAAAAGAACCGGTACATCATCCAGGCGCATGAAGCTCCGCATGACAACAAGGTGACCCGAGCTGGACACCGGAAGAAATTCCGCAACACCCTGAAGAGCTCCGAGAATGATCGACTGAAAATAGTTCATGGATGATCCTCAATCCTTTGCATCTGTCAGAAAAAACCAGTCCAGGACTTCTCTGACGCTCAAATCCTGGTAAAGATACCCGTAAACCACCGAGGAAACAAGTACCTTTCTGCAGTAATTCCGGGTTTCCCGAAAGGGTATGGCCTCGAGGAAGAGAAGGGGTCCCAGGTCCCCGAACTCTGCGTTCCACCGCTTCATCCGGCCCGGACCGGCATTGTACGCCCCAAGGGCCTAAAGGGGCGATCCGTACCTCTTAAGCATTTCTCTGAGATACCTGCTTCCCAGGGTTATATTCACCTCCGGATCTTCCAGATCCACCGGATGAATTTTCATTTTTCTCGCCATATCCCGAGCTGTGCCCGGCATGAGTTGTGTTAAACCGGTTGCCCCTGCATGGGACACAATATCAGGATCGAAATAGCTCTCTTCCCGAATCAGGGCATACAGGAGAAAGAGAGGAATGTCCTCCCTCTTGGCAGCATGTTCCGCTATTTTCTCATA
>JAJSAL010000033.1 GCA_024274705.1 Spirochaetota bacterium | reverse complement strand
TGTCCGTTGGTAACAAGGGCCCCGAACTGGGAAAGAGAGTCCAGGGAACCGGTAGTGATAACCCTGCTTGCCGCGTAGTGTCCGCCGGAGAAGCCCTTACCAAGGGTGACGATATCCGGTTTGAGTCCATACTTACGAAATGTAAATACTTCCCGGTACCAGTTACCTGACTGAATTTCATCACACATAATGGGAACTTCGTGTTTGCGGCACAGTGCGTATGCTTGTTCAAGATATTCTTGTTCGACGAGGATCACACCGTAATTCATCAACACGATTTCATGGATAAAACCGGCAGGTTTATACTTACCGGATTGGTACCTCTTAAGTTTTTCTCTGAGATCCTGAATGTCATTGATCCTGACAGGTACGATTTTTAAGATTTCCGCCCGGTCCATGCTGCTGTACACTTCAGGCCACATATCACGGAAGAGCTGGTCCAGAAATGTGGTTCCGTGATAATTTGCTTTCCTACCCCCTTCGTAATCACCGATGACAAAGAACACCGGTGTTTTTCCGGAATTGTCGGGATAGGCGGCACCTGCATCTTCTCTGTAGAACCTGTTCAGCATCAGCTTGATACCTGCCTCTGCTGCAAGGCTTCCGGTACTGATATTGAGCACACGATTCAGTACCCCCGACCCTGTAGATTTAATCGCTTCATCGATTTCCTGTTCGGAAGTCAATCCGTTTGTCCATTTTACCAACTCCCGTTCCAGTTTTCGTGTAATATATCCCCTGGAATTATTGTGAGTTGCGTTGAGAATTCCTATACTCATAGCGTTTTCAAGGAGCTTAAAGCCCGGAAAATTGTGTCCGAGAGAAGCGTGGTAATGTTCACTTTTTGAAGATAGATAAAGCCTGCCGTCTTCCCCGATACGAAAACAGCCGAGTCCCGAAAGTGGAGCTGCCGCTTTATTGGTCGCAATTCTGAACGCTTCAGAAGAAGCGCCTTCTATAGGCACTGACAGCGGATCAACAACGGTACTGCCGATTGTTGATATCAGGGATTTCAGACGAATTGTAACGTTTTCTGGCATAAACTCCACTTTTTCAGTGGCGATTTTCAGAAGATTCTCTACCGGTTTTCCCGTAACGAACCCGAAGGCCCGGCATACTGAAAGAGTATAGTCATCGCCGAGAAGATCCACGAGTGAACGTGCAATATTGACCATTTATTCAACTTTCACATAACGCTCAATTTGAGAATCTTCGAAATACGAATCATCCGGGTACTGTTTAGTAGTAATTTCTTCAATAACGCATCCGGTGTCGCTTGTAAATTTATGCCAAGTTAATGGTAACAGAGTGATCATTTCACCAGGCTGAAGAGTTACTGCTTTGTTGTCCGTCCAGATTGTGACATTCCCATCCATACAGATGAAAGTTTCTTTGATTTTTTTATGATAATGATTCGGACACCATTGCCCAGGTAATGTAACAAGCCATTTTGATGCATATTCTTCTTCATTCACTGTTATATAGAGAGCCAGACCAATCTTTTTAAAATTGTTTTTACCGAAATCTGTGATTTCTATACTCTCATAATCTGATACCCGAATATTTGCTTTTAAAAGGATATTGAAAGCCTGACTACGATACTGATCAATCTCAACCTGCTTCATATAATCACCTCGTTTATTTGATCATTCCATGGGGACAACTTCGATGCGGGCCCCTTTTCCCCGATAGACCACGAGGTCTTCATCGGGAATTCCATCATCGGTGATGATTAGATCGACCCCATCGATGTCACTGTAGGTCATTAGCGAGCTCCTGCCGAACTTTTCCGAGTCCGCAAGGACATAGACCGCTTCGGAGTTTTTGCCAACAATATCATTCATCCGGCTTGTCCATTCATCAGTTGTCATGAGACCCTTCTCCGGGTGGATCGCATCGGTCCCGAAAAATGATTTATTAACATGCAGCGATTGAAGAGCTTTTTCCGCCAGTTGACCGCAGGTGTCCCGGCGGCTCAGCCGGACTTCCCCCCCCACAAGAATGACTTTGCAGAACTCCGCGAGTTTTTCATAGTTCAGCAGGGAATTTGTCACAATTACCAGGTCTTTCAGATTCCCGGCCTTTAATTTCATCACCAGGGCTTCTGCCAGCTTCAAGATCGTTGTACCGGAATCGAGAAAAAGAAGATCCCCCGTATTTATCAATTCCACTCCCCGGGCTGCTATTCTCGCTTTTTCCCGCACTCTTCGGGTATTCGAAATGATATAGGAGTACGTTCCCGTTGATTCCGGAACTATCTGAATGCCCCCGTGAATCCGGACGGCAATCCCCTCTGCCGCCAACTGGGAGAAAAATCTCCTGGTGGTCGCCGGTGAAATACCAATGAGTTCCGACGCTTCACTCACGTCCATTTTTTTCTTTATTTGCAGGGCATCCATCAACTTTTTTTTCCGTGCTTCGAATTTTGTCATCCCTTGCCACAAACTCCTCTATTGATTTTACATCGATTTGTGTAAATTCGTCAACGAAAGGACCGGAATCGTTACTCTGTTATGTATTACAATCAATAAGACGGTTATACTGCTCAAGTGTATGATCAGGAAATCCAGCCTCGCCGACTCTTCGAAAGAGGCTGGAATTGTCGAAAAGTACTGCTTAAAAAGAAATATAATAAACGGCAGGCCCGGGATACCCCAGATTACCCAAAAGGCTCTGTTATTTATCAAACCCATCTTCGCCATAATAAGGAACAGGGGCATAATCGTTACCATAAAAGGAATCATCATGGTGGCAAGCATAACCATGAAGATCAGTTTATTTTCTTTAACCTGAAAACGGGAAAACCCATACCCGGTAAAACAACTTCCGATTATTACCGGCGAGGTACAGAGAACAGATAGCAGAAAGGAAAGAATTATCGAGAATTTTGCCAACTATTTGACATGTTTTGCGCGTATTACTCTATTAGTTTGATTCTCCCACTTATATCAAGCAAATATTGATTGATATATTATTCTCTTAGCATTATTTTGATTGATTTTTACAATTAAAAATGATTAGAATATTAGTTGTTGGATCGCCGGGACTTCCTGCTCTGCTGCTTTCGTATTTCGGAATAACAACACAACCATGAGGAGAATACCATGACGACTGATCAAAAACACTATAAAACAATCGATATGCCCTTCTACAACGGTAGTATCGGACCGAGACTGCCGGAGAGCATACTCGATTTCCATGCTCATGTCTGGCATCCTTCGCACTTTACAATTGACCCCTGGGAAACAAACAAGAAGGGAAGCAAGTATATGGTCACAAGTACAACATATGACTTTGATTCGCTGCTTAAGGACGCAACGAGGATATTCCCGGGAAAGACTTACAAGGCTGTCTGCTTTGGAAACCCTACGCCGGCCGCCGATCCGGTAATAACCAACGATTATATCGGTAAAGGTGCGGCCTCCCGGCCTGCCATGTTCCCATTGATGATCGCAGGCAAAGGATTATTCTCCGGCGAAGAATTAGAAAAAACTATTATTGAAGGGAAGTTTCTAGGGTACAAAGTATTTCTCAATTGGTACGGGGATGACTACGGGGATGTTACAATCGAGGATATGCTGAGTCCTGTGGAGATGAAAATCGCCGACCGGTATCATCTTATCGTTCTTCTCCATGTACCCAGGTCAGACCGGCTGACAAATCCGGTTGTTCAACGGGGAATTCAAAAACTTTCGGAAGACTACCCGAACGCCCAGTTAATCCTTGCCCACTGCGGACGGTGCTATCTCCCGGACCAAATGAAATCCGCGGCCCCTTCGATTAAGAATCTTTCCAATGTTAGTTTGGATTCATCAATGGTTATGGACCCGACTGTATTGGAAATTCTACTGGATAATATCGATTCAAAACGACTCCTCTTTGCCACGGATTTCCCGGTACCCGCAATGAGGGGTAGAAGGGTGTACGTGATGGACCACTGGGTAGACCTGGTTTTAGAGGGGTACTCTGAAAGCGCATACCGCGTACAGTCGGACAACATGAGAGCCTCGTTCATGGCATACGAAATTGTACTGGCCCTCCTCCGCGCAGCGGAGAGGATAAAATTAAAAGAAAAAGAAATACAGGCACTTTTTCACGACAACGGCATGGAAATAATCGGGAAAGTAGCTGTCCCCGCACCGGTATGAGGATGTAATAACCGGTGGATTGATTGCCTTCTTTAATAACTGCCGTACTCCAGAGCCGCATCTGCATAAGCTTGAATATTCTCATATGGTGTTCCTTCACAGGAATAATCGGAAGCTGCAAGTATGAAATTACCATAAGGCTTGGCAATATCCATCACCTCCTTAACTTTTTTCCCTTCCAGGACGTTTAAGATTCGTTCTCTCCTGTCATCGTTTTATCCTCCGGTTTCGGTCATTTGCAAGTCGCTTACAATTCCCATTTTCATTTTTTTCCCCATTTAGTCTGTTTAGAATGGAGCTCCCGCAGTGTTTGTGGTAGTTTTCTGCGTTGTCAGGGGTTTGGGTCTGACCGACTCAACTCAAACGGCATAGATCACCCATTTACCTGGTCAATAAGCGCATCGGCCTTTTCAACGGAATCCGTTACAGCCCAGAAGAAAAGCCTGTTCTTATCCAGGCTGCTGCATAACACATCCAGTTCTTTACTCAAATCCGCATCACCACCGTGGGTCGGACAGTACAGAACCTGCACGGACTTGCCCGCATCCTGTACCTGCTTGAGTAAATCAAGCCACTGCGAAGGATGCGGATTACCCGCTCCCTGGATCCACTGGACACAGTTAAGATTTTCAAGTTCAAGTATTCTCGGAAGGTGCCTGACAGCGTCCGGTCCGTCGAGATGGTAGATGGTGTGGTCTACATAACCGCAGCATTCGACTGTATCCCTCCAGCAGAACTCTTCGAACATTTGCGGGCTTATCATACAGGTAAAATCGTTCTGGCCGATACAGAGGAAACGTTTGCTGCTGTAGCCCATGGTCCAGTTGCTTGTTCCCTGGCCGTAAGGCAGAATGATATCGGAAACAGTATCTACAACATATTTCCACAGTTCGGTCATCTGCCCCATAGCTTTGTGAATAGTACCCGGTTCGGCTATCATGTCCATCATCAGGTTTTCCGGGCCGCGGATCGCACTTAACCCGTCAATACCGGTATGTAAATCGGGATACGCGGTAATCCACTTTTCCCTACCGGCCTCGCTGCACCGCCTGAGAAGGTTGAGATAAAGGTTCCACCATTTATTACCAGGGTCTATTGTAAGCTCAGTGAATCTACTCCAGTCATCGACGAAGGGTTTGACCCAGGAAGTGAATTCTTTCGGTAAAATAGTCATATCGGCGCCGAGCCAGGCAGCAACCTGATCAGGCCCAAGCCAGGGATGGCAAACCGGCAGGGCGTCGCCGGCATAATGTGTGCGGGCAATCCGGTCTTCTGCCGCGGAAACGTAGTAATCCGCGTCGGTCCACATCTTCTCTTCTTCATCCGGCTCGGCCGGCGGTGTTCCCTGTTTCGCATCCGGCACGGTAACCCATATCAACGGCCCATCTTTAAGCCCGCCGTTCCAGAACGCCTCGTTGCGTTCTAAGGCTACTGCCACCTTCTTTTCTTCAATACACATGGTTTGCATAACAACATCCCTTCAATGTATCCTAATTAATATCGGGAGCTAACAAAGCCGGGTGTAGCTGCCGCCGTCTTCAGTGCGTGCGGACAGGGCGGCCAAAGAAATCTTATAATATCCCGACGGGTTTAGATAATCAATTCTTATGGGATTACAGGGCAAACTTATACTTCATCCTGAACCCCTTTCATTTCGGTCAAAGCACCTTCTTCATACCGTTACAATGACCACTGTATCTTGAAATGCAGAGTATCCACTGTGATCGTAATTGTCAATATAAGACGTAAAATATGTTCATTACAACATATTAGTTAGATGATATTCGACATATTTTGATTAAATTGCTTGATTTGTTATCATTTCTCCTGGGTAATGATTATGAAGGGAGGAAAAGATACCTCGTTCTACTTGCAAAAGAGACCATCCCGGGACCGCGGTTCTTGATGGTCCTGGTGAAAAAGTTGAAGCGGGAACTATTTGTGGTGTGATAATATATACAGTTTCAATGGATCTTCCCTGGAAAATACTTCCAGGGATACACAACAAAAAGGAGGTCAGATGGAAATCAGGCATGGTCGAGTCCGGTTTACCTTCGGCTTTTAACGGGTGATGGTATCGTTTGACTCATAAAATAATTGAAATGGAATAAGGAGTTGCCATGAATTCACGTGAACGAGTATTGAAGGCCGTAAACTCTGAGAAACCGGACCGGGTTCCCATTGATTTGGAAGGCATCCGGGCTTCAGGTATAAATGCGGTTGTTTACGACAAACTGAAAAAACGTATGGGCATAGGGAGCCCTACGCGGATACATGACACCATGCAGATTCTTGCGGAACTTGACATGGAGATCGTCGAACGTCTCCACGTGGATGTTCTTCCCATGGAACCGATGACGGCACAATGGGCACGGCAGGATGCTTCCGGGGGCGTACGGAAACGTCTTTTCTGCGGATTCGGCGTTTACTTCCAGCCCGGTACGAGAATCGAGGAGAGGGAAGACGTAACTCCATTCCTGCGGTTCCATATACCACTTCATTCCCGAATGGATTGACGCCGGTATAGATATACTTAATCCGGTGCAGATCTCTGCCGCCAACATGGAGCCCGAACGGCTGATAAAGGAATTCGGCGGGAAGATCGTTTTCTGGGGAGGCGGCTGTGATACACAGAAGGTTCTTCCATTGGGTACACCTGAAGAAGTCCGCCTGCATGTGCGCAGGAATATAGAATTGTTTTCAGATGGTACCGGCGGATACGTGTTTACCCAGGTACACAACATCCAGCAGGATGTTCCGGTTGAAAACATCGAGGCTATGTTCGAAGCTGCCTACGAATTCGGTTAAACAAAACGAATATTATGATCATTATTACGCCTATTTTGATCAATAGAATGATTGACATAGATAATCTGGAATGATAGTATTACTATCACGTATAAGTCTTTCCCTTCGAGGTACAAGATGCCCAGACTTACTGTTAAAGCGGGATTTCTCCCGCTGTATCTTAAACTGTACGAGGACATATCCCCCGGGGGTTACGAACAATACACCCCCTTCATTGAGGAAATTACTTCGTTAATTGAGAGCTCCGGCATTTCGGTGGTAAACCCGGGAGTGACATTCGACACGGCTCATATTAAAAGGGCACAGGCGTTATTCGAGAAAGAAGGTATTTCCTTCATCATTCTCCTTCACTTGAGTTACTCCCCTTCTCTGCTGGTAGCGGATTTTCTCCAGGAATTGAAGGTTCCCATTCTCTTAGTAGATACAACATTAACGCCTTCCTTTAACAATATGGATTCCGAGTATCTCATCCGGAACCATGGAATCCACGGGGTGATGGACCTTACCAGTGTCATGAAGTCCCGGGGTGTCGATTTCCTCGTAATGGCGGGGCATAGAACTGAAGAGATTTTCCAGGAAAAACTTAAACGGACGCTGACTGCCATAAAAGGCGCCGTGTTGTATAAAAATCAGAATATAGGTATTACCGGAAAGCCCTTCATAGGGATGGGGGATTTTTCCGTCGACTTTGACGAATTGCATAAACAGTTCGGTATTACCGTAAAGGATATCCCGTTAAGCCGGATCATCGAGGAAGAGAAAAGTGTAATTGACGGTGACATCGACACCGGCATCGAAGAGGATAAAAAGTTCTGGGATGTTTCCGGAGTAGCAGTGGAGGTCCACAGGGAAGCGGTCCGAACCTCCCTTGCCCTTAAAAAAATCATGGCTGACCAGGGGCTCACCGGTTATACCATGAACTTCCAGTATATAACAGGAGACATTCCCACTCCGTTCTACGCCTGCAGCCAGCTCATGTCGGAAGGGTACGGCTACGGCGGAGAGGGGGATGTACTTACCGCTACCCTAGGGTTCCCCTTAAACCAAATCTCCTCCGCCGCCAAGTTCGACGAGTTTTTCTGCGCCGACTGGATGAACGACCTTATCCTCATGAGCCACATGGGGGAAAGCGACCGGCGGTTCGTAAAAAGCGGCTCCTCCCCCTCCCTTGCAGTCCGGGACGGGTTTGTTAATCCAAAGGAAAGCGCTATCTACCGCTTCCAGGCGGAGCCCGGAGAAGTCACCTTTGTCAACCTGTGCCCTGCAGGCAGGGGACACTACCGGATGGTGGCCGGCCTCCTCGACATCGTGGATTCCCATGTCTTCGATCACATCAAGGCCCCCCACTACATGGTTAATACCCGGATTCCAGTGGACGAGTTCCTGGAGCGGTACGCCGAAGCCGGTGGCGGACATCACCTCTATATCGCCCGGGGCAATATCCTCAATGAGATCCGTATATTTGCCGGCTTGTTAGGATTTGAATTTATAACTATATAAGGGGAACAGTGTATGGCACTCTTTGAAATAAAAGACATAGATAAAGCGTACTATGCGGAACACATCGAACCGTTTGTCCCGGAACGGCTGGTAGACATGCACGCCCATGTCTATACGAAAAAAATACTCGGCGCCGTAGGAACACCGAAAAAGAGGGTAGTCTCCTGGCCTTCCCTGGTTGCAGACGAGGACCCGATAGAAGATCTCATGGAAACCTACGAACTGATGTTCCCGGGAAAGCAGGTGGTCCCATGCATCTTCCATATAGGCCAAAGGGAAGATGAAATCGACGAAATGAACCGGTATGTCGGGGATTGCGCGGCCAGGCACCGCTTCCCGGCGCTTCTCTACACCCACCCCTCGTGGCCGGCGGAGTCACTTAAGAAACGGCTTACCGGCGGCACATACCAGGGAATCAAGGTATACCTTCATCTTTCACCCTCCTATATCCCGGAGCCGGAGATCCGTATTTTCGACTTCCTTACCCCGGCCCACCTCGAAGTGCTGAACATGCTCGGGCTTATCGTGATGCTTCACATACCCCGGCCGGGAAGGTTGAAAGATCCGGTCAATATAGCCCAGATCCTGGAAATTGAAGAGAAGTACCCGGACCTTAAGCTTATCCTCGCTCATGTCGGCAGGGCTTACTGCAGGGAAGACGTGGGTACCGCCCTTGACATCCTGGCCGAAACGGAGCGGCTGGTGTTCGATTTTTCCGCCAATACCAATTCCTGGGTCTTCGCCCGTACAATCGAAGCGGTGGGTCCGAAACGCATCCTCTTCGGCAGCGATCTTCCCATCGCGAGGATGCGGATGCGCAGAATATGCGAGGACGGCTGCTATATCAACCTGGTTCCCAAAGGGCTTTACGGTGATGTTTCGGGAGACAGGAACATGCGGGAAGTAGAAGGGGAAGAAGCGAAAACACTCTCTTTCTTTCTTTACGAGGAGATAAAAGCTTTCCGGAAAGCAGCGGAGGAAACCGGTCTCGACTCCCCGGATATTGAAGATATTTTTTGCAATAACGCCGTAAGAATACTCGAATCTGTGGGATTTTCCTTCGATGGAAAATGAGACCGGTCTGCTTATAGGGTTCGACCTGGGGACCAGCGCCATAAAAGCCCTTCTTACCGATACCGGAGGTTGTGTCCTGGCCCTGGCAAGCCGGCGAGTCGATATTCTCCATCCCGAACCGAAAATATACGAACTGGAAGCCGGACCTTACTACCATGATATCTGCTCCATCATCCGGGAGCTCCTCGTAAAAGTGGAAAATCCAAAGGATATCAGGGCCTTGAGTTTCTGCGGTGCCACCGGAAATACGATACTCCTGGATAAGGATTTCAACCCCTTGGGAAATGTGATCAACTGGCTGGACACCAGGACCGCCGGAAAAGAGGCGGAACTGTGGCCCGAACTGGACGTGGAAAGGGTGTACCGAACTGTAGGATGGCCTTTTATCGGTGCTTTTCCCCTGGCCAATCTTGGATGGTATAAGCAGTTCAAACCTGATGTATGGGAAAATGCGCGCTACTGTGCCATGCTGAACGACTATATCTACTACCGGCTCTGCGGACGCCTGGTAGTGGACCCTTCGAAGGCAACAACGTTCTATCTTCAGGAGCAGGAATCCCGGAAATGGGACCGGCATCTCCTCGATTTTCTTGAACTTGATGAGGGTGCCCTTCCGAAGATCCTTCCTTCCGGTACTGCTGCCGGGACTATCACCCCCAAAGCTGCCGAAGAGACAGGTCTGGATACCGATACCCTGGTGGTTACCGGCTCCTTTGACCACCCGGCAGCTGCCAGAAGCACCGGGGTCTTCGAGGAAGGGGACGTTCTTATCTCCGCCGGAACATCCTGGGTGGCTTTCACCCCGGTAACAGACAGGGAAACAGGGCTCACCGGGAAAATGCTGGTGGATCCGTTTCTTTCACCCCCGGGATGCTGGGGAGCCATGTTTTCCTTACCCGCTGTAGCAGAGAAAATGAACATATACCTGGAAAATCGTATTGGTTCCGGTGAGGGAGAATCAATCCTGGGCCGGTTCAACCGGCTGGCGGGAGAAGCGGAACCCGGGGCCGGCGGTTTTTGCCTTAATCTATTGAAACAACCCTACGCAGAAATGAAGGATGCGGTGAAGAATATCCCGGAAGAGATCCAGGATAAAAACATTGCCCGGGCGCTTATGGAAGGAGTTGTGTTTTTTATCAGGAACCGGGTGGATACTCTTACAGGGCTCATCGGGAAACCGGTGGGAAGGATTGTCCTCACCGGGGGTCCGACGAAAAGCCCGGTATGGCCCTCCATCCTGGCGGATGTCCTTGGGCGTCCGGTGGTTATTCCTGTAACGGGACAGCACGCCGGGGCCATGGGTGCGGTGATATTCGCCGGCATAGGGGCGGGTATTTACGATAACGAGCGTGCCGGGTATTCCCGGGTCCGCTCCGAAGAACGAACCATTGAACCGGACCTGGATAGGAGCAGGCGGTACCAGGATATCTACAAGGAGTATGCAGCCCTGTTCAACCTGACGGAAGAACCGGAGTAACCAGTTGAACCGGCTTTGACTAAGAATATAAAAAAATCGACGGGTTCCCCTGCGGTGAAAAGGGATAGACGGAGAACCCGTGGAACTTTACGCATGAGGAGTATCACATGTCCGGAATAGATATCAGAATCGCTAAACTGTTTAATGGGAAAAAAAATCTTGTTATTTCCGCCCTGGATCATGTCATGGAATACGGAGACCAGCCGGGCATCGAAGATGCTGAAAAAGCAATCATGAACTGTATGGGAACCGACGCTCTTTTGATGTCCCGGTTCATGTTGAAGCGTCACGGCCACCTTTTCAAACGGCGAAGCTCCCCGGTTCCTGTAGTGCGGATCAACTGGACATCTTCTTTTTATTATCCCCTGGATTACAGGGGCGGATTCACCAGGATAGCCACCACCGTGGAAGATGCAGTAGCGGCAGGAGGCGAGATGATCATCTGCTCTCTCTTCCTGGAAAACGGCAATGAAGAAATGGAAACGGAAAATGTCGCCTTGTTCTCCGAAGTGGTACGGCAGAAGGAAAAACTGGGTATTCCGCTTATAGGGGAATGCTACGTTGTTGAGCATCAGGATAAAACCCCGGAAGAGAACCATTTAAAGATAAAAAGGGTAACCCGTGTGATGACGGAACTGGGAGCAGACCTGATCAAATGCTTTGTAACCCACCGTTTCCGGGAAGTAGTTGACAATCTCCCGGTCCCGACATTTACCATTGGGGCGGAAAAACTGGGCAGCGATCTGGATGTGCTTAAAAAGGCGGCGGATAGTGTGGCCCGGGGCGCCCGGGGGATCATCTTCGGCCGTAACATCTTCATGGCCGAAAAACCGCGGGAACTGATCAAAGCCTTAGGCCGGGTAATAAACAAGGGAGTGTCTCCGGAAGAGGCATACAGAGAGATGTCCTGATCACAGTAGGTCCTCGAATCAGGAAATTTATTGGATGATGGTTTTAATAGGAATAACCAACGTCAACTTTTTCTCTTCAAAAGGAATAACTCCGAATTTCAACTAAAATCTCTTTGCCTGCTCATTGATATCCTTACTCTTCTATCTTGTAGTTTTTATTCATCAAACTCTTCAAGGCTTTTTTCGGTGCCGGTGGTTTCTGAATCACCTGGTAAAACAAATCTCGATCGACATCCCCAAGATGAATGGATTCCAGTTACTGAATGTCCCCTTTAGCAGAAGAGAGAGTCTCGCTTATAATTATTGTTTCGGGAGGAGTTGACCGCGTCATGTTTTTATAATCTCCACATCGTATTGGGCAAACGCTTCATCGGATGTAAGTACAGGTGTGTTTTCGATTATTGATTGTGAGATAATCAGCCTGTCAAAGGGGTCCCGATGATGATGGGGCAGGTGTGCAGTGTGGAGAACATGGGTATGTTCAATTGAAAGAGGGGTAATTCCATCTCTAACCAGTCTTTTAGGTATAAACTGATCGGGGGATTCAGATAAGGGCAGCCTCCCGAGGGCATACTTTATTGCAATTTCCCAGCTTGAAGCAGCGGAAAAAAGGATGGTATTTAAAGGATTCTTTAATATCCTAATGCTTTCCGCGGACAGCTTTTCCGGAGAGGCGATCCACCAGAGCCAGCAGTGAGTATCGATTAGAATTTTCATACCCCGAACTCTTTTAGAATGCTTTCAGGCAGCGGAGCATCAAAATCTTCGGGTATCGTAAAAAGCCCTACATCCCGCCCGGGAACCCGTTCCGATTCTTCCCCCGAATAGGCGGTGATCTTTGCAATCGGCTTCCCTGCTTTCGCAATGATGATTTCCTCTCCCAACACAACCCGCTGCAGCAGTTTTGACAGCTGTGTTTTTGCCTCATGAATGTTTATCTGTACCATGTTATTAACTATAGACTAAGTTACGAACTAAGTCAAGAGAATGATTCTCCGAGCCAAGTCACGCAGGGAGAGGATATTGATTAGCCTAACCGGCTTCAGTGTAAAGCCTGTTCCCGCTTACTTCAAGAATATTGAGCGCAATGCTGTCAAGTTCTAAAAAGAACAATTCCTCTTCGGGCGGATTCCTCCACTTAATATCCCAGAACATTTTTTTCGGAAACCCCTTTATTATTTCAGCCGCGTTTTTTGCGTCAACCCCGGCATCCTTACGTTTCGCTGCTTCAAAGATTGAACCCCACTCAAAAGCACAATTTTTTGCTATTGCCCAAATATCTGCAATGTCTTTCGGTTCATACCTGTATAGAGCACTGATTTTATTTGATAAAATATTGATGAGCGAATCAATTCTATGATAGATATTCCCTTTTTCAACCGGCCCACATCTGTAGGATATATCATTTACAAAATCTAATTTCAATTTCACAGAACCTGACGCGACAAAAAAACGAGAATACCGTTCATCAAAAAGCGATTCTTCCGAGAGGACCGTTATGTTTAAACCTTTCTGTTTACTACTGAGAGCGGCAAAGGCTTTCTGCACATATTCCCCATACCCGTTATCACCATTTACAAAAAAATCGAGATCATCTGAAAACCTATGCCCGATGTATTCTCGCCCCAGGGCCGTACCACCGGTTAGATAAAACGGGGAATGTATATTTTCGAGCTTCCTCAGAACCCCATTCTGCAGGGGGTACAGTTTCTCTATGTAATATTCTTCTAATTCTGTCATATCGATTCCTTAAAGAGTGAGGCCACAACTGAGATATTGTTTCCGGTAAAAGGAGGTCTTTCACATCATCTATACCCATCAGCCCCACAATTACGTGCCAGGGCATACTGCCCAGCATCCGAATAAAGAGTTTCTGTCTATCGAACGGTCCTGCCCGGTCGATGGTTCCATTTATCACTTGAAGTAATTCTTCAGGATCACAATGATAATCCCAGGTTAAACTCTTCAAGTGATACAGCTTATTTTCGTTTGTCATATCTAAAAATAGTATCATAAAAAACGAGAGTGAAAAAGCTGAAAAGGGATTAACTGCAGCTACTTCCCTGTTACGCTCCTATCTGAATTCATCCGACCATTTTCTTGCAGCCAATTGTATGCCCGCACTAGCCAAGTTGAAAGTTGAAGCGTCATACCAGGAGATTCGTGACCGGTTTATCTCTTCCGATAATCCGCGGATTTTTACCTAGGGAGCCGCGGCGCAGCCTGGAAACAACAACATTGACAGCCGGAGCAGGAGATTCCCCTACTCCGGCTTTTCGTATCATTTTCCGGGGCTTTTCAGTCCCACAACGAAAATCAGGTTGAAGACGATTGCGATCATTACAGTCGAACCAATCGGGTTTCCGACGAAAAATTGGAGAATACAGCGATTCGGAAAAATTTCTTTCAGATTTCGTAAACCCTTAAATAAACAAGCTATCTCCATTAGAGTAGGTGTTATGAACTTCATCAGGAAACACTGGTTTATTCTGTTCCTTCTTGCTGCTCTTACCCTGGGGCTTCTCTTTCCATCCGCCGGTATCGCCCTGAGCATGGGTAACATCACCCCCACGGTGCTGATCATCGCCATTTTTTTTATTACCGGCCTCACCCTGCCGGTGGAAAAGCTGAAATCCGGTCTTAAGGAATACCGGGTCCATATCTTCCTGCAGCTGTTTATCTTTATTGTAATTCCTCTCTATTTTTTCCTGACTCTGCATCTGTTTGACAAGTATTTCACCGATAATCTTACCATCGGCATATACGCCCTGGCATGCCTGCCGACGACTGTATCCAGCTGCATCATGTTTACCCAGATCTCCCGGGGGAATGTTGTTACGGCCATTTTCAATGCCACCCTGGCAAATATCCTGGGTGTGGTGGTCTCTCCGATACTGCTCTCTCTGTTTCTCAATACCGCAGGGGATGCTATGGCCCTGGAAGACATCCTCCGGGTGTTCACCGGCTTAGGATACAA
Organism: Spirochaetota bacterium; assembly: GCA_024274705.1. Taxonomy (GTDB): domain Bacteria; phylum Spirochaetota; class Spirochaetia; order SPDA01; family JAJSAL01; genus JAJSAL01. The sequence continues at coordinate 18,786 of JAJSAL010000033.1, read as the reverse complement.
GATTATTGTTCCCTTGATCACCGGCATCATCTTTCACAGATTCATGCCGGACATACTCTCCGGCATCAAAGGGACCCTGTCCCTTGTCAGCAATATTGCCCTCCTGATCATCATTTTTATGAGTTTCGCGAAGCACACCGGTGAATTCTCCCAGACGGACCTCGGCCAAACCGTAATCGCCATGTGCATCTATCTCGCCCTGTCGTACCTTGTTTTTGTAGTGCTTTCCTTCGGCATATCCCGGACCCTCGGCCTGGATAGGGAACTCACCATCACAGCACTGTACGTGGCGCCTCAGAAAACCATGGCCTTAGGCCTTACCCTGATTACCACCTTTTTCGCTGGCAAGAATATATCCATTGGGCTCATCCTCCTCCCACTGCTCTTCTACTATCCCTGGCAGATGATCGTATCCGGGGTGATACGGAGTATACTGATTTCCAGGACACCAGCCCGGAGTTGAAAGCTGCTCCATTGACCCGGGAAGCACATAGATTTATTATGAAATGATGAATCAGCACTATCATCTTCCCTGTATTAATAAGCAGGGGGACCTGATTATGTCATTACTGGAACTGCCGTGCACCCTGGTGGGCAACAGGGGCCGGACATCCACCATCTGCTTATTCGACAGCGGTGCAAGTTATTCGGTTATTCGAAGAGAAACGGCTGAGCGAATAGCCCATCTCGAGCCTCTGCCGGAACCGCTTGTCTTCGGAACCGCCGATAAGGATGGTTTTATCACAGCCAACTATGCTGTACTGATCGAGTTTTTTCTCGAAGACGCTCCACGCCGCTTCACCGATGAGTTTATGGTTATGGATACCCTTTCGGAAGATCTGATCATCGGGGCAACCACCATGCAGAAGTGGCAGATCAAACTCGATTTCGTAAACGAAACGGTAGTATACGACAGAAAAATGCAGCGTCTGCGAATTTGAGTTGCCAGGCTACATCACATGGAACATCCTGATCGAACGAAAATATCCGAACTATTGCTTCAGGCTCTTAACCATCTCTTTAACGGATATGCCGCCGGAACCTGTCGCATTCGGATCGATTTCCAGCAATTCCTCCCACACTTCAACAGCCCCATCCAGGTCGGAAAGGTCATGGAGAAGGACAACACCTTTGTTGTACCGGCTCATCGCATGGGTTGGATCGAGGGACCGCGCCTTGTCAAAAGACTTGATCGCTTCCCCGGGCTGCCCGTTTCTGCGATACATCACTCCCAGATCGGTCCACACATCGGGATTCTTCGAATCGAGGTCCAGGGAAGCTTTGTACGCTAAAATCGCTTTTTTATACTGGTTCCCATCGTAGTATGCGTTACCGAGCTGCGTCCAGGCATCGGCATCCCCGGAATTCTGCCGGGTATTCTCTTCTAATATCGCAATGGAATCATCGATGTTTTGAGCTTCTTCCTGGGATAACGTATTTTGCACCGGAACAGTGAATTCCAACTTCTTCTTAGAGCCTACGAGCTCCCACCCCTCGGACAGAGCATGGGCAAAAAACCCTGCGATGAAACAGACCACAGCTATAATCACCGTGACTCCTGATGATACCGTACCGATGGTCCGGGGCTGTGTACCGTTCTTTACCGGTTTTTTATTCCTACCCATATGATGTGCCTTCCTATCCTTACAGATGTAATAAGATTATAATCCCATTGAATATACAACAATCAACCGAGGGGGATCAACCTGCAGCGGGTCTCTATCATAACCGTTTTATCCCGGGATTCACCGCGGCACCCCGGACGATAAATGTTGCCTTTTCCCCCATGGTCTTTTCCTATATAACTTCCACCGTACTCCGCATCTTATGGGATTCCAGGGATGCCGTAAACAGTTTGTGGCTTAAGAGTGCCTCATCAGGGGTGACGCATCCGGAAAAATTCGTCTTTGGCCTGCCGTTTTTCAGTTCGTACAGGAATCCCGCCCACATCTGCAGTATAGCGTCGGAAAACCCGAACTCGAAAATCCCGCCTGTTACGGATTTGAACGTGGTTTCGTGTCCCATGTCGATACACTGCCAGGCCTGTTCACCCCCGTCATATTTCAGAATCTCGATGCGGTTGATATTTTTCGTGGAAAATTTCGCCGAGCATTTCATTCCCCGTACCGTCAGATACCAGGTGTTCTTTTCCCCCGGAGCTATCCGCTGGGTTTTGATCGTCATGGGGAAGGTACCCCCGTGAGGATGTTCCGCTTCACAGAACATGGTCGCATTGTCCCAGGTTTCACAGGCTGCCATCCCTCCCTTGCCATCCGGCCGCTCTTTCACAAGGTTGCTGAGGTAAGCCCGCACGTTGATCGGCTTCCACCCTGCCCGAAACGGGACATGGCAGGGATGCATCCCCAGGTCGCCCATCACGCCATACTCACCGTTGTACTGTATCATCCTTTTCCAGTTTATCGGCTTGCTGACATTCATATCGCTTGAATGGAGAAAGCCGGATTCCACCTCGATGATGTCTCCGAACACATCCTCCCCGATCATCCTGCACAGTCTCTGCATTGCCGGGGTAAAAGGAAACTCCGAGGAACAACGGACGAACACTTCCGGATTATCCGCGATAGCCCGGTTGATGGCATCGTTCGCCCTTCGATCGATCCCGAAGGGCTTCTCCCCCATCAAGTGTTTACCTGCTGTTATGATGTTGACGAAAAACTGTTCGTGATAATTATGGGGTACTGCGCAGTACACTGCCTCAACTTCCGGGTTGTTGACAACATCAAGGTAATCAGTGCAGGCCTGTTTCACCGTACTTAAGCCCTCCCGGTACCACTGTTCCATCTCCGGCGTAAGATTGATATCGCAAATCGATACGATCTCCGGTTGTACTTCCATATCGGAAAGGTGTTTCCACCGCATCGCCGCGCTGGCAAACTCCCTGCCCATGAGTCCCAGTCCGATAATGCCGAATTTTACCGTTTCCATGGGAAACCTCCTCCCGGGGTATCTTTTTTACGCATACCCGTATTCCTTTTCCACTTCCGCTATTGCTTCCTCGATCATGGTAAGCCCCGTGTCCGCGTACTTTTAATCCATGATGAGGGGAGGTGACATTCTGAGAATATGGCCTGCAGGAATCCAGGCAAGGCCTTTCCGGAAGGCTTTCTGATATACCAGTTTACCCGCTTCTGCAAAGGGCTCTTTGGATTGTTTGTCCTTTACCAGTTCCATACCCAGGAGGAACCCCTTGGCTTTTATGTCCCCCACAATAGGATGATTCTCCTTGATCTCCTCCATACGTTTTTTAATAAAAGCACCGACGGTACGGACATTTTCCAGGATGTCTTCTTCCTCGATCACTTCGATGGAAGCAAGGGCCGCGGCACAGGCCATGGGGTTTCCGCCGTAACTGGATGACGCTGAGATCTTGTCCAGGGCTTCGGCGTTTTCCTCACTCACCACCATGGCGGTAACAGGAAACCCGTTGCCGAAGGACTTTCCAAAGGTGACGATATCCGGAACTACGTCCCAGTGGTTCATGGCCATCCATTCGCCGGTCCTTCCCATACCGGTGAGAATCTCGTCCGCATAGAGAAGGATGCCCATATCGTCGCAGAGCTTGCGAAGTTTCGGAAAGAAATCGTCCGGAGGAACGATAGATCCACCCCACCCCTGGATCGGTTCCAGCACAAATGCGGCTACATTACCCACTGTGGATTCGGTAATAAACTCTTTAAAGAAACTGATGTATCCGTCTGTATCGATGGAGCCGTCGGGTTTTTTAAAATGGGGATGATACGGGTTAGGCCTGGGAACCATGTAGAACCCCGGCGCCCTGGTGGGTCCGTAGCTGAACACATCACCCCGGAGCATCTGGGCGCAGCTTACCGCGGCCTGGGACTTCCCATGGAAGTCGCGGAAACAGGAGATAAACTCGTGCTTTCCGGTAATTGCCCGGGCCGCCCGGATCGCCGCTTCCACCGCGGAAGTGCCGTCAGAATAGAACTGCATGGCATTCAGCTTTCCCGGAAGAACCTCCGCCAGCTTCTCGCACAGCTTTTCCTTGACAGGTGTTGTAAAGTCATGGGCGTTCATAAGCCTCTTGGCCCAGTGCGCGACTGCCTCGGAAATCTTGGGATGACAGTGTCCTAATGATGTGACATAGATACCGGAAGAAAAATCCAGGAATTTGTTGCCGTCAACATCTTTCAGCATGATGCCGTGCCCTTCTGAAAAACAGACCGGAAACAGCTTCACCTGTGAAGAGAGGCCGTGAAAGTACCGTGTAGTGCTTGCATGCATCCTTTTCGATTCCGGTCCGGGAATATCCGTTTTTACGATGGGAATGTCTTTTGCTGATTCTTTCCACCAGTCTTTTGCCATGGTGTATGTCTCCTTTCGTTTATTGTTCATTTTGTTCAAATATATTGTTCAATTTGTTCAAATATAGCAGAAACGACCAGGGCTGTCAACAGATCGGCGGCACTATACACTGTTTTCAGCAATGGAAAGAGCTACTTTCTTAGAATATCCTTCTCTTTGCTTTTCACTTAAGTTACCCGATGTCACCCAGATATCGAAATCCTCCAGGGTTCCATACGCACAATGACCACGGGCAGAGCCTGCTTTGGTATGGTCCGCCAGCAGTACCTTCCTGTTCCCCGAGCGAAGCATGACCCGGGTAATCCTTGCCTCTTCGGTGGTGCTCACCATGCACCGTCCCTGTGCATCCACGCAGTCCGCGCCGAGGAAGACCGTGTCAAAGGTATAGCGGTCCAGGGTCTCCTCCAGAAGGCCGCCCCTTAAGGAATAGCTCGCTTCGTTGTATTCACCGCCTATGATGTAGAGCTTTATAGAAGAAAACCTGGTTATTTCGGTAATGAGGGCCAGGGAGTTGGTATATACTCTCAGATCTTTTTTGAAACCAAGCTGGGTGGCCAGATGAAACGTAGTGGATCCGTCGTTTAACAGCAGGGATTCACCATCATGCACCAATCCTGCAGCCTTCTTTCCAATGGCCTGTTTAAGCTCGAAGTTGAGCCCCACCTTCTCGTGGTATTCCGTTTCCAGAGCGGCCCTTCCCACGGCGAGACAGCCCCCGTGGGTCCTGATGATCGTCCGGGAGCCTGTAAGCTGATCCAGGTCCCGCCTGATGGTCAGGTGGGACACACCCATCATTTCCGCCAGCTCCTCCACCCGTATCTCCCGCTGCATGGCCCTTAAGATGGTGAGTATCCTGTTCTGACGGTCTGACCGTTTCATATGCCCGTAATAATCTACAAAACCCGGGATTTGTACAAGTAAACAGCCCACAGGAAGCACCTGAATTCGGTTTTTTTTCGAGGAGCCAGGGAAACAGCCAAAGCCGGTACAATATTAGATTGACCAACGCCGAAGGGCTCCTTTCAGCATTGCCGTAATTACTCCGAAAGGACTTGACTTCGCAAGTTCAATATGATAAAAACTATAAGCTTTCAACCCTACCCCAGTAAGGTATTATCAAGAATCAGGTAAGAGACTGGTGTCCATATATGAACAGTTACTGGTAAGGAGATGTTATGAAATGCGAGAAGTGCGACTTTGATAATCCGGCAAAACACGTCTGTTGCAGCAATTGCGGGGAACCTTTACAGAAAAAGAATGTCTGCAGCAGTTGCTCTAAAGAATTGCCTAAAAACAGCAAATTCTGTGTTTATTGCGGAGCTAAAGCAAAGATCGTCAAGGGCGTTCCCGCCGGTAAATCGCACTACCAGCGTAAAACCGGCAAAACCAGGCAATATGCAAGGACGCCGGCAAAGCGTAAGGGAGCAGCCCAAACAAAATGGCGGGTAATTACCTTCGTGCTGGCAGGTGTCATTGTCGTTGGTCTTGTGGGTTTCCGCATCAGCTCGGTATCCCGGGATTCCAGAAATATAAATTCCGGATTCGGCGCCGATGTAGCCTGGGCAAAAGAGGTTCAACAAATCGCCTCGGAATTTAATTGTCCATGCGGAAAGTGTGGTATCATACGTCTTGACCTGTGCACCTGCGATATCCCCAGAGGAGCCGTGGAAGTTAAAAGCTACATCCAAAACCTTTTAAACGAAAGTCTGCAGCCCGAAGCGGTAATCTTCAAAGTCGAGGAGCGGTATGGAAACAGGATCTGAAGGGTATACTCTATGGGTTTAAAATTAAAATCAAGGAAAGCTAAGTTTCTCATTGCAGGAGTACTCATCCTGGGAGGCATAGGGTATCTGGTCTATACGGGAATCAGGGACACCAGCATGTACTATTTGACTCCCAGCGAGGTTATAAAGATGGGAGAAGAAGCCTATACAAAAGGGCTGCGCCTTGGAGGATTTGTAGCCGACGGTTCAATCCAATGGGACCCCAAGGAACTCCAGCTGGAATTCCAGGTCATTGACGAAAACGGGAAGACCCGTATTCCCGTTGTTTACCAGGGAGTTGTTCCGGATACATTTGAAAACGGTATCGAGATCGTTGTTGAGGGGTCCTATTCGCCTGCGGGCATCTTCAAGGCTACAACGCTCCTTCCAAAATGCCCGTCTAAATACGAACCGGCGGACTGAACCTATAGACTGACACCCTTATTTTAGGGTAATACTGTTTTACTTTGTACATCAAAAAAGATCGATAAAAGAGGCTTGGACTATGACATATATAGGAAACTTTGCCCTCCTCATCGCCTTGGTTGTAACAGGATATTCCATCCTGGCTTCAATTATAGGAATACGATGGAAAAAAACCGAACTGGTTAAGAGTGCCATGAATGCAACCTTAGGCATGTCCGGTTTGCTGACGGTTAGTGTTGCAGCACTGCTCTACGCCTTCGTTACAAACGACTTTGAACTCGCATATGTAGCCGACTATTCCAGCCGGAACCTGCCTCTTGCCTACACCCTATCGGCGCTCTGGGGAGGCCAGGCAGGATCACTTCTGTTCTGGGCATGGCTGCTGGGTGTGTGTATGACTGTTGTTGTCGTGCAAAACAGGCGGCAGAACATCAGCCTGCTGCCGTATGTTAATACCGTTCTGGCTGTTATTCAGATGTTTTTTCTAATTCTCCTTTCCTCGGTTTCATCGCCTTTTACCAGGTTAGATGTGGTCCCCCTTGACGGCCAGGGCTTGAACCCGCTTCTTCAGAATCCCGGAATGCTCTTTCATCCTCCGACCCTCCTGATAGGCTACGTCGGTTTTACCATACCTTTCGCGTTTGCCATAGCCGCCTTAATTACCAAGCAGCTGGACGATTCATGGATCCGCAGCACCCGCCGATGGACAATTTTTTCCTGGTTTTTCCTGGGAGTCGGAATATTTCTCGGAGCAAAATGGGCATATGTGGAATTAGGATGGGGCGGCTACTGGGCCTGGGATCCGGTGGAAAATGCTTCCCTGATGCCATGGCTTACAGGAACCGCCTATCTCCATTCGGTGATGATCCAGGAACGAAAGAATATGCTGAAAGTGTGGAATATTGTACTCATCATTTTAACGTTCCTGTTAACCATTTTCGGCACATTTATCACTAGAAGCGGAATTATTTCCTCGGTTCATTCTTTCGGCCGCTCCGCCCTGGGTCCACTGTTTCTCGCATTTCTTCTCCTGGCTCTTGCAATCAGTTTGTTACTGGTTATAATCCGGTATTCTCTTCTTAAAAGCACGAACGAACTTGATTCTCTTGTATCCCGGGAGAGCAGTTTCCTTTTCAATAACCTGATCCTGGTAGGTGCTACTTTTGCGGTTTTTTTAGGAACCATATTTCCCATAATCTCCGAGGCGGTAACAGGTACGAAAATTACGGTAGGACCGCCCTTTTTCAATAAAATCATTGTCCCCATTGCTCTTGCGCTCCTTCTGGTTACCGGGATTTGTCCCCTGATTCCCTGGCGCAAAGCTACCTGGCTCAACTTCCGGCGAAACTTGTTAACGCCTTTTATTATCGCCATGGTCGGCGTTACCGGGCTTTTCCTGGCTGGAATTCGGCACGGTTTCGCGTTACTTACGTTTACAATCGCCATTTTTGTAACCGCGACAATCGTGCTGGAGTTTATAAGCGGCGTTAACGCCAGGCGGAGCCTGAAATCGGAACGGTTCTTTACAGCTATTGCCAGGCTTGTCTGGAGAAACAAACGCCGTTACGGCGGTTATATCGTGCATTTCGGAATGGTACTGATTTTTATCGGGATTACCGGTTCATCAGCCTTTCGAACTTCCAAGGAAATTCATTTGAAACAGGGAGAAACAACCAGCCTGAGAAACTATTCGGTGACCTTCGAAACACTGACGCAATTCCCTACTGAAAACAAGGAAGTCACAGCGGCAACTCTTTCTTTAGAGATGGATGGCAAGTTTATCGGCTATGTAAGTCCGTCTATCGATATTTATGATCATGGGACGGTTCAGAACGCATCCGAAGTAGCCATCAGATCCACTCTAAAGGAGGATTTCTATGTCATTCTTGCAGGCTACGATACAAAGGAAATTACTGCAACTTTCAAGCTCATTATCAACCCCCTGGTTATCTGGATCTGGATCGGAGGGGCCGTGCTGACTGTGGGAACACTCCTGGTTATGCTTCCTGACCGTCGGGACCGAAAGAGAATGCGTGTCAAGTATACCCGGGAAACTGTAAAAAAATGAAGATACCCGATAAAATAATAATCCTGGCACTGATTCTTTCTGCTTTCGGTCCTGCCGGTTTCACCTTGACCCAGGAAGATATTGCCAACGAACTGGTTTGCCAGTGCGGCTGCGGCCTGGTTCTTGAAAACTGCAATCACACCAATTGTGGCGTGGCTATTCCCATGCGGGAGCTTATCAATGAAAAAATAGCCGCAGGGGAAACCAAGGAACAGATCATAAGGTATTTTGTAGATAAGTACGGTGAAGTCGTTCTGGCAGCTCCTCCAAAAGAAGGATTCAATTTGACTGTGTGGGTGTTGCCTTTTGCCAGCATTATCGTGGGAGCGGGAATTCTCGTTTTTCTTATCTTGTTATGGGTCAGGCAGCGACGTCTATATCCCGCATCGTGGGAAAGGAGCGATAATACAGTCCAGTCACCGGAAAAAAACAAGGCCTATGAACAGACTTTCAATCAGGAATTGAAAGATTTCGAATAAGGAGTCAACCGATGACGGTAGCTATGGCAGCGTTGCTGCTGCTGGTTTTTTTTATCATTGTTTACCCGCTTTTCCGTAAAAGTGCAAAAAAGATTTCTGACCCGGATGGTCCGGACAGCAAGATGATGGAACTTGTCAGCCGGAAAGAACAGAGTTATACGGCAATCAATGAACTGGAGATGGATCACCGGACAGGGAAGTTATCCGATTCCGACTACGAGAACTATTACGAATCGTATAAAGCCGAAGCACTGGAAGTAATAAAGGAACAGGAGGAGTGGGAATCGAAGAAAAGTGAAGGATGGGAAACAGCAGTGGAGGAGGAGATCGCCCAAAAACGGGAAGAACTAGGCTTAAGAATTAAATCGGCTGGACGCCTTCCGGATATTATTTGTCCCGCCTGTGGTAAGCATAACAGGCAGGGACGAATCTACTGCAGTGCCTGCCGGGAAGATTTCCGGCAGATGTGCCGGAACTGCCGGTCAATCAACCCTCCTGCTGCCAGATTTTGCAAAAAGTGCGGCGAAACCATGCAAAGGTGTTGTCCCCACTGCCAGTTTCCCTGCGATACCTGGGCTCGTTTTTGCCCTCAGTGCGGCAAGCAGCTTATTCCTTCGAAGGAGACGACTTAATTGAATTACAGATTACAGACTACGGTCCTGGGCATGTTGATCCTTTTAACTATTCATCCTCTTCTCCCGGCGGAAGAGAATCCCGACAGACAGATTTCCGGGATGGTGGTAAACGGTACATTCGATAACGAACCCGTGGCCCAGGCGGAAGTTACGCTTTTCATCATTTCCGAAGAAGCGGCTGAAAGTTCTGATAGTATGTTCACAGATGACCAGGGAACCTTCGCTTTTCAGCGGTTGCCCGAAGGATCGGTTTTCTCCTGGGGATTGACCGTCGCTTACCAGGGGATAACGTATTACAGCGGTCCCTTCAAGGCCGATGATGAGGGTTCCCCAAGTCCGGTGGTTCTTCCGGTGTATGAGAAATCGACGGATTCCTCAAAGCTTACGATCAGCAGCCATCATCTCATTATTGAAAGAGAAGAAGGCGGGCTCCATGTTCAGGAGATGCTGTTTTTGAAAAATGAAGTTCCTTACACCTATGTCCCGGAGGATGTTTCTGCATTGGAATTTCTCCTGCCTTCAGGAGCTCACAGGATCAGTATTGCCGACTGGTTGGGCAAAGAGAATGTCGGAGTAAATGGTGAAGCCATTCTGCTTTCCATACCAATTCGTCCGGAAGGACAGGAAGTATCTTTTTCATACGATTTAACAGCCGATGACGGGTTATATGCACTGCAGCGGGCAATCGATCTCCAGACAAAACAATTTGATCTCTTTTTAGGCATTGCGGAAGCGGGCGTATCAAGCGACAGCCTGGAAAGAAATGAGCCGACCAACATCAGGGGAGTTGAGTACCAGCATTTTACAGCCAGGGATTTGGCCCAGGGAGATTCGGTTACCATCGATATCGAGGTGCCTTTAGCCGCAGGGGAAACCCCGGGTCAACGGTTCTTAATTATAGCAGCCCTGCTTATTGCGGCAGGGGCATTATTCTTTCCCTTCTTAAAAAAGCACAGCGGAACAGGACCGGAAACCCGGGAAGACCTTGCGTCTGAGAAGGGAAAAATGGTCGAAGAGATAGCACAGTTGGATTACGACTTCAAGCACGGGAACATTAAGGAGGATGAATACAACTCCCTTCGTGAGTCGAAGAAGGAACAGCTTCTGAATGTTGTCCGTCAGTTGGAGTCACGGAACCCGGCATGAGTGAAACCGGAATCCTGTGTGCCCGGGGATTGGAGAAGGTTTTCGGATACAACCGTGCTCTTAAGAGTATCGACTTAATAATCCGGTCCGGCGAATTCTGGGTTTTTTTCGGCCCTAACGGGGCCGGCAAAACGACGCTGACGGGAATATTGGCTACTCTACTCAAACCATCTTCAGGAGCGTTATCCGTCGGAGGAATCCCGGTTGAAAAAGCGGATGAAAATTTTCGCCGCATGATCGGCATGGTCTCACATCAGACCTTTCTTTACAGTGACCTTACTGCTCATGAGAACCTGTTGTTCTACGGAAAACTGTATGATGTGTCCGGTGTTTCTGAGAAAGTACGGCGGTCGCTGAAGGAAGTCGGATTACACCGTTGGGCAAACGAACGGGTGCGGAATTTTTCAAGGGGAATGCAACAGCGCCTGGCTATAGCAAGAGCTCTTCTGCATGAGCCGGCGGTCCTCCTTTTAGACGAACCTTATTCCGGCCTGGACCGGCACGCCGTGAGAAATTTCCAGAAACTGCTACAATCCCTGCACGCCGAGGACCGTACCATTGTGCTGACAACCCACGACATAAGACTGGGACTGAATCTTTGTACCCATGTGGCGGTTATCGTCCGGGGTCGTATAATATTCAAAGCTCCACGGGCGGACCTTGACGCGGAAAACTTTGAGGATTTCTACTTAGACCATATTGAAGAGAGAATATAGATGAAGTATCTCCGCAAGGTATTGACGGTGACTGCAAAGGATTTACGGATAGAAGCACGAAGCCATGACCGGGTACCTTCCATGGTTGTCTTCTCCCTTATTGTAATTGTGATTTTTAATTTCACTTTCGAACCGGGCCTGGAAAACCGTGCGTCTTTTGCCCCGGGGATCCTGCTGGTGGCTTTCAGTTTTGCCGGTTTGCTGGGGCTGAGCAGGTCTTTTGCTTTGGAGCGTGAACACGAGGCGATACAGGGTTTACTGCTGGCACCGATTGACAGGAGTGCCCTGTACCTGGGCAAAATGTTGAGCAATTTTATTTTTTTAATTATTATTATGATTTTCAGCCTGGCTGCACTGGGCTTTTTTTTCAACATCGGTATATTCCCGTTAATGCACCGGATATGGGCGATCCTGGGTTTAACGGTGCTTGGGTTCGTGGCTGTGGGCACCCTGTATGCTGCAATGGCAACGAACATTCGTTTACGGGAAATCCTGCTGCCCATCTTATTCTTCCCCATTATTGTGCCCATCATCATTGCTGCTGTTAAGGCTCTGGACGGGGTTTTTCTGGGGCAGAAATTAGCACAGGTAGGCTCCTGGTTAAAACTACTTGTAGCCTATGATGTCATTTTTATCATTATTGGTATCTTGACCTTTGAATACGTTATAAGCGAATAAGGGAGAAAACATGCATAAGTCTGACTTTTTTGATAACCTGCTGGCTTCACTCTCGTTGCTGAGTATGAGCCTGGCGCTCTATATGACGTTCATTTACGCACCAACGGAACGAATAATGGGAGATGTGCAGCGTATCTTCTATTTTCACCTTCCCCTGGCCTGGATAGCCTTTCTCGCTTTCTTCGTTGTTTTTATAAGCAGCATACTCTACCTGGCAACCCGTTCAATCAAGTGGGAAATAATTTCGTTATCGTCGGCTGAGATCGGTATGGTATTCAGTTCTCTCGTTTTAATAACCGGTTCAATCTGGGCCAAAAAAGCATGGAACACCTGGTGGACCTGGGAACCAAGATTGACAACCATGCTCATTCTCTGGATGATTTATCTTGGGTATCTCATGGTCCGCAAAGCTATCGACGAAGGTGAAAAACGGGCCCGTTTATCAGCAGTAATCGGGATTGTCGGGTTCGTCAATGTCCCGCTTGTGTTCATGTCCATTCGCTGGTGGAGGTCCATGCACCCAATCGTACTCAACCGGTCGGGTATGAATATTGAAAGCAGAATGCTGGCAACACTCCTGGTGTCCCTTGGGGCTTTTACCCTCCTGTACTCATTTATGCTGCTTACAAGAATAAAAGCCGGATTCAACGAGAATGCCATGGAGGAAATCCGGGCTATCCTTGAAGAACGGGAATCGTAAGAAAACGACCGAAGGAGAAGGGAAATATGGAAAATCTATGGTATCTTTTCAGCGCTTATCTTATCATCTGGCTGGCACTCTGGGGCTACACCATCCGGATGAGTAGACGGCAGACACGCCTGGCAAACGAGATAACGAGCATTAAAGATCAGCTAAGCCATGACACCCGCCGGGGTTAGTGAAGAGAATGAATCAGTCTGTCTGTTTATCGGGCAGTTGTTTTATATGCTCAGTATATATCGATATCCAGAATGCCGCAGAGATCTTCGAACTCTTGAGTGTTGTCCCCATAGGAGAGGATGTAGTGCTGGGACAGCACCTTGTCTGCAAAATCCTCCACCGGAGTATCCAGGATGATCTCCAGGCTGGGCAACTGCGGAGCCGGCGGCTCCCACCCCGCTTCCTCCCAGCTCCGTGGCGGCACCGCTTCCCCTGTAACCATATGCAATGAATACCGGCCGTCCTCCCCGGTAAGACGTGCAAGGGTCACTGTACCGGTTTTCACTTTCGAAATGTTGAGCACCCCTTCGCCGAACCCTCCGAAGGCTGTTGCTTTGACCGTGACCTTGCCGTCTACTATTTCGGAAGGTACGAAATCGGGAACACCCATAAGTACCCGGTCTTCCATGAATTCATAGAACTCCATGTAAGCCGCGCACTGGCCGGTAAGGTATTTGGTCGCCAGCTGGGTAACTGCACCTAACGAGTCATTTTCCGGGATCGTACAAACACCGGGATCGTCCCCTAACAGCATGAAAGCCATGGCAGGGGCAAAGTTCAGGAGTTTTTTAACCCCGTCCACATCGATGAGGGAAACAGCTTGGTATCCCCGCTGAAGGGTTTTCTCCTTTACCGCCAGGTAGAGTTCCGCTCCTTGTTTCAGGGTTTTCCTGGAAGCAGGTTTTTCGAACACCCATTTTTTCCGAACTTCATCGACAACACCGTTGACCTCAGAAACCTCGAGGGCATCGATCCTCTGCACTATCTCCAGCATTTCGAAGAATTCGATTTCCACCCCTAAGTCTCTGCGCAGAGACATGCCGTCGAACATGGTGCCGTAGAGGTTCATGTCCCGGTACCCCATCATCCCTATCCTGGAATGCCTCAAGAGATTACGGGCCCTCGCTGCCGCTGCGAAACTCTCGATCTTTTTAAACGGAGCCCCTGAATCGATGGTACTGTATACGTACTTGAAAGTATAACGTAAGCCTTCGAAAGTACTCCGGAGAGCCGTCGTCCCCGCCTGGTCCGCCGTTGTAACCAGCCGGCCCTTCTCCATCCACCCGGTAAGACCCCAGAGGAGCATGGTAACATGATCGAACTCCGTCGTTACCGTGATAACCGCGTGGCTTGGAATCCACCCGGCGATACACACCACCAGAAAATCGAACTCCCTTTCTTTGAGTTCCCTGATTGCCCTTTCCGCTTCTTTCCCTTCCGGATCGTCACTGACCGGCGGTGTTTCGAGCAGATCGATACAAAGACTCTTAAGCTGTTCAGCTGCTTCAGAGCACTTCCGCTCGATCATTTCTCTCGGTATGTTGACTTCTCCGAATCCAACGAAACCGGCCGTAACGGCTCTCATGTGATGCCTCCAATGGTCATTTAATGGCACCGAACGTCATTCCATGAATGATCCGGCGCTGAAAAATCATATAAATTATGAGAGCTGGAATTGCCCCCAATAAGAGCCCTGCGAATTGAAGGGTGGGACTACCCTGATAACGCCCCATGAGTGCCGCCAGTGCGACCATAACCGTACGCTTGTCCATACTCTGAAGAAATATCATGGGAGTAAACAGATCGTTCCAGGACATGATAAAATAGAAAATAATGGTAAGGGATATGGCCGATTTTCCCATGGGCACCACCACGTGCCAGATTTTCTGCAGGTAATGACACCCGTCGATCTCTGAAGCCTCGATCAATTCTTCCAATATACCCCTGAATGCCGCGGTGAGAAGGAGCACAGCTTCCGGAATGAACAACGCAACATAGGAAAAAATAACCGACCAGTACCTGTTCACGAGACCGGCTTTAGAAAAAAGTACATACAGGGGAATGATAGTAACCTGGCTTGGAATGAACATGGTCATGATAACCGCCATATATAGGAATTTCCTGCCCTTAAAATTCATTTTCGCAAAAACATAACTTGCGAATACACCGATTATCAGGAGAAGCACAACCGTCAGAGCGGAGACGATGAAGGAATTGACAAAAAGCCTGAAGATTTTCATCTGGCTGATCATAGTTTCAAAATTGATAAACCCGATACTCCCTTTTGGAAGGGCAAACGGATCGGTAAAGTATTCAGTCCTGCTTTTAAGGGCATTTATAAACATGTAGTAAAGAGGATAGAGAAATGTTGCGGTCATTACCGACAGCAGGATAAACACCGCTGTATTTCGTGTTTTATATATTGTCCTCATACGCTGTTACACCCAGTCCTCGGATTGTTCGGTTACCCGTCTTTCGATAAGGGTAAGCACTGTTACGATGAACAGAAGAATCACCGCGATAGCACAGGCCATACCGTAATTACTGCCTGCTCCGGTTCCGAAGGACTTGAGGTAGATCATGTAGTCAAGGGTTGTTGTCTCGTACCCGGGACCGCCGCGGGTCATGGAATAGAGGAACGGGAAGAGCTGCGTCAAGGTCCACACACTGGATGCAATAACTGCAAACTCGATGACCCTGATCATCATCGGAACAATAACCCGGAATGCTCTCTGCCAGTAATTAGCCCCGTCGAGGATCGCTGCTTCGAACACTGAAGGAGATATCGTGGAAAGCCCGCCGAGCATGACAATTGCCTGCCAGCCGATACCGAACCAGACAAGGCTGATTACTATAACTCCCGGGCCGTATAGGTGTTTCCGAACCATTCGATAGCAAAACGTTCCAGCCCCAGGGAGGTTAGCACACCGTTAAAGGGTCCCCGAAGACTGAAAAAGATCTTGAACAGGTATCCAATGATCATAGCTGAAATAATCTGGGGCGTATAAATAACCCCACGGAAAAATTGCCAGCCCTTTACCTTCTCATACAGCAGAAGGGCAATGAGGAACCCAAAAAAAACCTGAAGAGGTACACTGATCAGAAGCACAAGGGTGTTTCTGAGGATCATGAGAAAAGGGCCATCTTTAATGAAATCTACGTAGTTTTGAAAGCCCACCCACTCACTACGATATAACCCGTCCCAGTTGGTAAAGCTTTTTCCTATTGCTGAAATGATGGGATATCCCCTCATCACTACCAGCACGGCAATGAGGGGTAAAAGAGAAAGATAAGCCCGAAAATACAATCTTTTATTCGCCATTCCTCTCATATAAGATACCGCTCTATGTAAAGTATAACAGCTATTCCCGAAGGATGACAAAGGGCCGGCACGAAAACGTGCCGGCTGATTAATCCCACTTAAGCAATACAGTAAGGAATTAACAGGCTATTTCCCTGCGTTCTTGTCCATTTCGGCGGCCAGTTCTCCGGGAGTCATCTTCCCGAGGGCTACCAGAGGTGTCAGCTTATAGAATACCTCGGCTACACCGCCGGAAAGCAAGTTGTCCGGCCAGTAAATGTACGAATCACTATAATCAAGCACTTTTACAATTTCAGATCCTTTGTCCCATCCGAGTTCATCAACGGTCATATCCGTGCGGACGGGAGGTACCGGCATGAATTTCTGGGCCAGCATCACCTCTTCCTTCGAATTGAGAAAGGACATCAGTTTAACAACCATTTCGGGATACTCGGTTTTCTTCGCTCCCACCAGGGACTGTCCCGGCCCACCGATAGTGGATCCTTTAATCTTACCGTTAGGACTATCCGGAGGCATCAGTATCCCCAGGTCTTTGCCCAGGGCCTTCTCACCGTCGCTGAAAAAACTGGTAACCACAGGCGTCATGGCAGCCTGTCCCTGCAGAAACCGGTTCCAGGAATCCGCAGATGTACCCATATCTTCGTTGAAGAATCCATTTTCATACATGGATCGATAATATGCCAGGGCATCCAGAAGGCCCCTGTCGGAACTGAACTTTTTCTGACCCCTTGTGGCGGCAAGAATTCCTTCAGAACCCGTCACTTGTACCCACCAGTAATCCCCTATCCATGCAAAAAACCAGGGGAAACTTTCATCTACAGCCACCGGGTCTACTCCGAGAGCCTTTATCTTTAAGCAGGCTGCATCGAATTCGGCAAGGGTTCTCGGCGGGTTCTTATCGAAATCCAATCCTGCTTCTTTTATAATGCGCTTGTTATAGAGCAGCAAACACAGCTGATTTTGACTAGCAGGATATCCTAAAATCGGACCTTGAGGATCGAAATCGAGACGCACGCTCTCCCATCCCCAGATATTGTCAAGGTCTGCTTGGGGAACCATATCGGTGATGTCCAGGATTACATCCTTAAGAGCGAAGATCGGCTGTCCTGTCCACAGGTTCGCAATATCCGGAGCATTTCCGGCAAGGCCGGCAGCTTTAAAAGACTGGTGTGCTCCCTCCTGATCAGGCGGTACGGTGAGCTCGATGGAAACCCCGGGGTGCATCTCTTCAAACCGGTTGAAGGCCTGGGAGATGTACCATTGATCCTGGGGCAGTTTCTGTTCCTCCGGACCGATGTAACTGTCACTGCCGTTGATCCACACCTTCAATTCGATCTTTTCAGATTCACCTTCCTTTTTTCCACCCGCGACCACGATACCTGCCGCGATCAGCAGAAACAGCAGAGTCAATACCCCATTGAGAAACATTCTTTTTTTCATACAATCCTCCTTAAGGATGAAGTGTGTTTTTCACAGTCTAAACTCACAGTGCGTGCCGGTCACCACACAATCATCGTCAATTGTGTAAATCCTGTATCCTCTTGATAAGAAACCGGGGATCCGCTGTTGCCATTTAGATAAAATAATGTACAGATCTAGTACGATCGTACACTTTTAAGAAAACTACCCGGAGTTGTTCCAATGTGCTTTTTAAAGACTTTGATGAAGTGACTCTCCGATGAAAAATCGAGATCTTCAGCTATCCGGGCAAGAGTATGTCCATCCATCAGCATATGTTTGGATTTTTCAATCTTCACCTGGATAATTCGATCGTGGACCGTATTACCGGTTTTCTGTTTATAAATACGGCTTACATAAGAAGGACTGAAATTGACATGTTTTGCAATATCTTCAAGTTTGATTTTCATTTCCACGTGGTCTTCGATGAACGCGTTTACACCATCCACCAGGCGCATGGAAGAATCAGAATATCGTTTATCCAACCCTTTTTTAATAGTAATAAATACCTTTGTGAGGTTTGCCGTCATTTCACTGAATGTCTCGGAAGCATCTACGATTTCAGAAGGATACTTGAGAATACCATCGGTTTCCAGTTCAGCATTCCGCGCGAGCTCCAGTACATGGTATAGAATGCTTAAGTATATTGCTTTTACCCGCTTCGGTGTAATTGTTTCTTTTGTGACGAGGTGCTGAGAAAAAAGTTCAACCTCCCGAATCACATCGTGCAGGTTCGAAGGGGATGAAATAGAAAGAATTTTCACCAGGTGGTTGGTTCCCTCCTCTGAGAGTTCTTTATCCACAATGCTTCGCCGGGTGTAATAAAACGTTCCCCCGGTACCTTCGAAAAAAATTCTTTTAAGCGCTTCCTTGGCCTGATGATAACCTGTTGATAAGCGGTTGAGTGAACCTATCCTGTCGCTTATTCCTATGGTAATCCGTTCATCGTAGAGCTGGAAAACCGTTTCGTGCATTCTCGATCCGATATAATCGAGGGTATCCATAACAGATTCTTCGTAAGAGAGACCGATAATACACGTGATAACTCCTT
>JAJSAL010000032.1 GCA_024274705.1 Spirochaetota bacterium | reverse complement strand
GGAGGCTACCAGGCGTTAAGCTGCCCTCACGGTTCCCGCTGCTTAGCCTGGTTGACCGGCCCCTTTGCTCATACATTCTGTGGAGGCTACCAGGCGTTAAGCTGCCCTCACGGTTCCCGCTGCTTAGCCTGGTTGACCGGCCCCTTTGCTCATACATTCTGTGGAGGCTACCAGGCGTTAAGCTGCCCTCACGGTTCCCGCTGCTTAGCCTGGTTGACCAATTATCCATTTCTGTCCACCATGTTAGCCGGTTACAACAGATGAATCTAATCACATATCTGAAACATCAGCATCCTAAAAAGCAGGAAGAAATCTGGAAACGGTTGACCGTTTTTCTCTCAAACAGGGAATTGGAGGGTGTGATGTCCCGGGTCGAACAAGGTATCGATCTTTACACCGCACACGAGGACATGGGGCTGGTAGATAAGTATCAGGTGGAAATAGTGAAAATACTGGAAATCGTTGACAGAAGAAATTGACAGCATGAAGTATCATGTATCAGTGAGGAGAACTTATGCGAATAGTTCAGGAATCCACCGCTGCAGTGATCATTGACATCCAGGACAAGCTGCATCCCCATATCCACGAACGTGAAATACTCGAGCGAAACACCCGGATCCTGATCCAGGGGCTGCAGGCTCTGAAGGTGCCTGTCATTGTTACGGAACAATACCCAAAAGGGCTGGGACATACTATAAGCGGTATCGGCGAAGTGCTGGAAACAACCGGCCCCATTGAAAAGACCGCTTTTTCCTGCTGTGACGTGCCGGAGTTCATGGATGCAGTATTGCTGACAGGAAAAAAACATATTATTCTTGCCGGAGAAGAAACCCATGTGTGTGTACTGCAGACAGCCATGGATTTACTGGAAGCAGGTTATGCACCGGTTATCGTGGTGGACTGCGTGTCTTCACGAAAACCCCATTCAAAAGAAGTTGCCCTTAGGCGGATGGAAACGGAAGGTGCTGTATTGACGACTTGCGAGTCCATCCTGTTTGAACTGCTGCGGTATGCAGGAGGCGACACTTTTAAAACAATTTCGAAACTGGTGAAATGAAACCGGAAATTGAAATTAACTCCGAAAAACCCGCATCTTCATAGCTTCGCAGAGGGTTCGCTGGGATACTCTCTCCGCTGCCGCACATTGACAGTTCAATACACCCTGTATAGAATAACTCACTGTTTTCAGATGAAGCCCCGGTAGCTCAGCTGGATAGAGCGACTGCCTCCTAAGCAGTAGGCCATGCGTTCGAATCGCATCCGGGGTAAAAAGCAGCCTTTACACAAAAGTACAAGGTGAATTATTATTCTTCTATGGATTTCAGCCATATCAAACTGCAGGTCGAAGAGCACCCGGCCCTTAAACTATTGAGGGCACGGAACGCTCCGCTTATCCTGAGCTTTCTCTACGGGGCCTTTAAGAAAAAACACAAAACCGTAGTTTCCCACGATGACATGGTTCTCTCCCTTGCATCCTACATGGAGGACATGGATCAGGATCCTGGCGACAGGGACATCCTGGCATTAAGTGTGTACTATGTGGAAGAGTGGTGCCATGAGAAAAACGGGTATCTCCGGCAATACCGGAACAAAGAAGGGTCTATCGTGCATGAGCTTACCGCTTCGACAGAACGGGTATTCAGATGGCTGGAAGATCTCGCTCCCAGGGAGTTTATCGGAACTGAATCGAGGTTCGATGACATTTACCGGCGCCTTAAGCTTCTTGTAGAAGGGAGTGAAATAGATCCGCAGAAACGAATCAAAGAACTTAAAAAAAAACGCTCCGAAATTAACCGGGAAATAAAAAAAATAGAAACTACCGGCACGGTGGACACCCTTTCAAAACTACAGGTCCGGGAGCGGTTCGAAGAAATCAGCCGAAGCGCCAGGGACCTGGTAGCTGACTTCGCCGGTGTTGAACAGAATTTTAAAAATTTGATCCAGGATATTTACAAAATAGAAGCCGGAGGTATGGAGACTAGAGGAGTCGTCCTTGCTCACACTCTGGACGCCCATGACGGTTTAAGGGAGTCTCCCCAGGGCCGTACGTTTCATTCCTTCTGGGCGTTTCTGCTTGCAGATTCCGGTAAAGACGAGATCAATACCCTGGTCAACCGTGTGTACGAAATCCTGGACGAGCAGGCAGTATCCGGAGAAGACACCTTTCTTAAACAGCTTAAATACTATCTTCATCAGGCAGGACAGAAAATCATCAGCACAAACCATATCCTTGCTCAGAAATTAAACCGGTTTCTTTCGGATGAGGTCTTTTTTCAGACAAAAAGGGTCAGGTCCGTCATCCAGGAAATCAAACAGCAGGTCCTGGAACTGAAAGGGCGTGTACCAAACCGGAATACTTTTATGCGGATTGACGGTCTTGTCGAAGTCAATCTGCCCCTTGAAAGGCCCCTGACCATACCCCGGGAAACCACCAAATTTGATACTCCTCCCGACATGTTTCAACCCGATTTTGATTTATTCCCCCTGCTGAACCAGTTTGCAATCGATAAAACAAGGCTTAGGCAGAACATCAGGGCCATACTCAAACAGGGTCCGTCAGTTTCCCTTCAAACAGTGTTGGAACATTACCCCATCACCCAGGGGCTCCCGGAACTCCTTGGATATTTTGAAATTGCTTCTTCCCGGCGCAGATCCTACATCAACAGGGAACATTCGTTCCAGGCAGATTTACTCCATAATAGAAACCGATACAGGGTGACTGTTCCGGAGGTGATATTCAGCCTATGAAAAATGCGCAACCGGCGGAATTCGCACCGGTGGTTATTAAGCTCTTACGGGGTGTCATCTATTACGACGACCCATCCTGGAACGACCTGATAACATATCAGGAAAAAATATCGGCTTTTGCAGGCCGGATCGGGTTGACGCTGAAACTTTTTGAATCCGACGGGTTCGCCTATATTACCCAGGAATACCGGGATGAGGAAGAAGGGGACGACGACGGTACTTCCGGGGCGGGGCCCGGTCTACCCAGGCTGATCCGTAAAATCCCGCTTACTTTCGAAGTGTCTCTTCTTTGTGTCATACTGAGAGAAGAGCTGGAACGCTTCGACCGCACAAACCCGGATGAACCGCATCTCCTTATCACGACGGAAGAGCTTGTCAGCAGGATAAGGTTCTACTTTAAAGAGAAGACCGATGAAATACGGCTTGTCCGGGAACTTGAAAAGTATATCAACCAGGTTGAAAAATTACAGTACTTACGTAAAACGAACCAGACAGACCCTCATGGAAATATCTGTTATCATGTAATGCCCATACTAAAAGCCAGGGTGGATCTCGAATTTATCACATTGTTCAAAAAAAGGCTGGATGAATATGTCCGATCTCTTACGGTTTGACGAGACCCCGGGGGGCTACCGGCTGGATTCTTTCGAGTTATACAACTGGGGCTGCTTTAACAACAGGATAGACCGGATCAGACCGCTGGGAGGTTTTTCCCTGCTGACAGGTGCCAACGGCTCCGGTAAAACGACGATCGTAGACGCATTGGTGACTCTCCTGGTTCCTCCGTCCAGAAGGCATTACAACCAATCCTCCGGCGCCGGCAGAAAAAGAGAGAGGACCGAAACGTCCTACGTGTTAGGGGCTTATGGGACTGTACGTGAAGACGAAAGCTACGGCCCCGTTTCTATGGAGCTGAGGAAACGGGACACCTATTCCATACTTCTGGGTCTTTTTACCAATAAGGGCTTGAAAAAAACGGTAAGCCTTGTACAAGTGCGCTGGTTTTCCAGGGAAGGAATCACCAGGAAGTATTTTATTATTAATGAACCGGTCTCCATCAAGGAGCATATTCTTCCCCTGGATAATCGCGGGGAGTTCCGAAAAAGGCTGCAGGAAAAAAACCGGGCGGAATTTTTTGATTCCTTTCAACAATATCAGCTCCGGTTCTCCCGTATATTCGGGTTTCGCTCCGGGAAAGCACTCAACCTGTTCTCACAAACCGTAGGGGTAAAGGTCTTAGGGGACCTGAACGAGTTTATCCGGCGGCATATGCTGGAAAAGCCGGAAACCGAAACCGTTTTTGAACAGCTTTATGAACACTATCAGAACCTTTTGAATTCGCACAAGCAGATTGAAAAAGCACGGATTCAGCTTCTTCTGCTGGAACCGGTGAAGAAGCTTTCAGGTATATTTATTAAAGCACAGGAAGAGCGGGAAAATGCAGCCAGGGCTAAAGAAGCCCTGCCGGGCTTATTTGCCCTGATTAAGGAAACGTCTATACGTATCAATATGAAACTTCTGGAAATCAGCCTGGCGGAGCATGAGACAAAAAAACGGTCGCTCCTTACACAGGAGGAACAACTGGAAGAGCTTTTACACCGTTACCGGCTTATGCTCGAGCAGAATGAAACCGCCCACCAGGTACAGGAAATCGATTTGAACTTGAGGCAGGCGGAGAGTTCCCGTGAGGAGAGGCATAGCCGCTTCACTACCTATGATACAAACTGCAAAACCCTGGAATTTCCATCCATCAGGGACGAAGAAGGTTTTTTCAGAAACAGGAAAAAAGCCGGCAGGAAGGAAGAGGAGCTGAAAAAAGACATAAAAAACGAACGCGACAGGAATTACCTTCTGAAAAGAGACCACGAACAGACGGAACAGGAAAGGGAGGCCCTGGCATCTGAAATAGAATTTCTATCGAAGAGAAAATCGAACATTCCCATGGTAAATGAAGAGATCCGAAACCGCATTACCCGGGGTATTTCAGTCGATCCCGGGGAACTTCCCTTCGCAGGTGAGCTGATCCAGGTGAAAGATACAGAGGCCGACTGGGAAAACGCAATAGAGAAACTGCTCCATAATTTTGCCCTCTGTCTCCTCGTACCGGAACCTCTCTATCAAAATGTAAATAGGTTTGCCCATGAACATGATCTGCAAGGCCGGATCGTGTATTTCAGGGTCACTACGGATGCTGCCGCTTTGTCGCCGGGGGTGAATGCCCCCGGGAGCGTAATCAGTAAGCTTTCCGTAAAGGAGGACTCTCCTTACAGAGAGTGGATACTCTCCCATTTAAACAGAAATTTTGATTATCTCTGTACCAGGGACCTCAAGGAGTTCATACATGTAAAACGGGCCCTCCTGGTTTCAGGCCTCATTAAAGGGGGAGGAAGACACGAGAAAGACGACCGGGAAAAGAGGAAAAGCCGCCGTTACTATGTACTCGGTTGGGATAACAGAAAAAAACGCCGGGCCCTGCTGACCCGTCTTACGTACATCGAAGAAAACCTGGAAAAAAAGAAAAGGGAACTAAGCCTTTCCGATAAAAGAATTCAGAATTTTCAGGCATTGATTTCCAGCCTGGAACAGGTCCTTTCGCTTACACTATTTTCCGAAATAGACTGGTGGGGCAGGGAAAAGAGTATCCGGGAGCTTAAACGGCAGAAAAAGGTCCTCCTGGACAGTTCAAAAGAGCTTACGGAAATCGAAAAGAATATACAGGAAACTTCTACCGAAAAGAAGCGGGTCCGGCAGGAAGCGGACAGGATCAGCCATTCAATAGGAGCGGTAACAAACCAGAAGACTATCCTGGGAGAGAAAAAGGCAAAGAACACCGAAATACTGAAACTGTATGACAGGAAAGAACTGGACCCCCTGCTGCCCGCTCTCATGAAGAAAGCGGGGCTGCCTGCAGAGCCGGACGATCTTTCACTGATCGAAAACAAAGAGCTATGTGTAAGAAAAGAGTTGGACGAAAACCATGCCCGCCGCGAAGAAGAATACACAAAAGCAGAAATAAATCTGATCAAGGCCATGTCCGGGTTCATCAACCCCAGTGTCCAGGTTGTCCAGGAATACCCGGGATGGTCAACAGAAACCGCTGAACTCGTGGCCGCAAAAGAAAGTTTACACGATTTTGAAAGATTGTATGAACGGATCAGGAAGGATGATCTTCCACAGTACCAAAAACGATTCCGGGAATTTCTTAATCACCGGATCATGGATGACATGATCTGCTTCCACGAATCCCTCTATAACGGGCAAAGGGAAATTGAAGAAGGAATTACAGAGCTCAACCATTCGTTACAGAAAATCATCTACAACAAAGTTCCGGAGACCTATATCCGCCTGATTGCAGACCCGACTACAGATAGAATTATCCGGGATTTCAAAGCATTGCTTAAAAACTCCATGCCCGATGCAGGGGTGTTCGCATGGGGAGACGAAGAAGAAGTCGAAAAGACCTTTCTAAAAATCCAGAAACTCATCCAAAAATTAAAAGAAGATGAGATTTACAGGAAAAGGGTTCTGGATGTGAGATACTGGCTTACCTTCGGGGCCGAGGAAAAGTACATGGAAGACCATACTCAGAAGCAGTTTTACAAGGACTCACAGAGTCTTTCCGGCGGCGAGAAAGCGAAACTGGCATATACGATCCTGGCTTCCGCCATCGCCTACCAGTACAACCTCGATGAGGACCCGGATAAATCGTTCCGCTTTGTCATCATAGACGAGGCGTTCAGTAAGGTAGACCCGGAGAACTCCTCTTATGCCCTCGAGCTCTTCCGTAACCTGGATCTGCAATTGATGGTGGTAACACCCCTTGATAAGATCAACCTCGTCCAGGATTACGTCCAAACGGTGCATTATACGGAAAGCAAAGACGGAATAGAAGCTTCCGTCTTCGACCTGACGATAGAAAAGTACAGGTACATGAAAAAAGAAAACACGGAAAAGGAACAACATGCTTGGGAACCCGCTGGAGCTGGTTAGGAAAAAAGCTTCAAGACGTTACATCGATATCATCAGGGACTCGCTGTCAGGAAAAAACACCTTCCCCTGTACAATAAGCGTGCCCGCCGGCAAAGCCGGAACACCGTTCAAAGAAAGAAAGACCCAGTTGGAAACCCTCTGGGATGCTTCGAAAGAGAAAAAGGGGAAAGGCTTTCTCTTAAATCTGAAACAGGTCCGGTCCCGGCGAGAAGGAACGCAGACAATTCTCAAAAGTATTACCTTTGAGAACATTGAAGATTATCTCTGGTTCTGCGGGAAAAGCAGGGAATACGAAATAATCAGCAGGTTGAATGAACAAACCAGGAATATCTCCGCCCGGGCCGGTGAGTGGTTTCTTTTACACCTTAAGAACATTGTAAACAGGGTCGAAATATGGCCGGACTGCCTGAAAATAATCGTTTTTTTCCTCAAGGGGAAGTCTGTTGAAGGTCTCCATGTACGGCAGCTTCCCATCGATATTTCAACAAAATTCATAGAACGGAATCAGCATTTCCTGAAGTCTCTTATAGATGATATATTTCCGGAACTCCTGCTCCACCCTGAAGAACAGGATTTTTTTCTACGGTACGGTATGGTTAAGGATACCGATCTGTTTTTCCGGGTGAAAAGTGCCGATAGAAGTATCCGGTTCCTGGGATTACAACAGGTAGCGGTACCATCGGTTGAACTGCATCTTTTTAAACTGCCTGACAGGTTCACGCGGATCGTCATCGTTGAAAACAAGATCGCTTATCTTTTTTTCCCGGAAGTTCCGGAAACCGCGGTAATCTGGGGGTCCGGCAATGCAGCGGTACTCCTGGAAAACATGGAAGGTCTCGGGGAAAGAAACCTCTTTTACTGGGGAGACATCGATCCGGAAGGTTTTCAGATACTCTGCAGGATTAGAAAGATCTATCCGGAAACCCGTTCTCTTATGATGGATAAAAAGACCTTCCAGCTGTTCCGGCATTTGGCCGTACCTTCTTCCCTTAAAACCATACCCGATCTTCCGCTCCTTACCACCGAAGAGAAGGATTGCTTCCAGTACCTGCAGACGCTGGATCTGAACAGGCTTGAGCAGGAAAAGATCGATGCAGAATATATTTATAATAGAGCATTACAAACGGTACAGGCAGTGCTTGATGCGGATTACTATACCGCAGCCCCGGGTTCATCCTCCTCACCCCTGAGGTGACGTTTCCGTGCGTCAACAGCAAGACGAACTACATTGTACGCTCCATTGTATACGCCGGCCTGCTTGTTCTTGATAATATTCTGGCAATAAAACGCAATCAAATCATCTTCTTCCAGTGTCAGTTTAAGGGCAGACAACATACTTGCGGAATTTTCTGTTTCCAGGGTACCGTCGCCGATTT
This sequence comes from Spirochaetota bacterium, assembly GCA_024274705.1. GTDB lineage: Bacteria > Spirochaetota > Spirochaetia > SPDA01 > JAJSAL01 > JAJSAL01. Next base: position 16,631 of record JAJSAL010000032.1, on the reverse strand, counting down.
CGGCACCCCGTATGGCGCCCCATGCTTCGTGACGGCCCACCCGTTGAATGAAGAGCTTGGGAACCGGGCAGAATGAAAGTTCGGACGGTTTGGTTATCATGAGATCACTTATCCGCATGAGAAGATTGGTCAGATACACCGAAGGGAAAATGAAGTTCCTTCCACTGTGATGCATGATCACCCATGAATCATCTCCTGATTGTAAGACCAAGTATAATATAGAAAAATGGATTTGCAATAATCGAAAAAACGATTTATCCTTCCAGCATGAAACGTTTTACAGCAACAGTAATTCTTATTTCTATGGGAATATGTGTTTTTGCATCCGGCAGCGGGGAAGACCCGGTTCCGGATAACTTACTCCGGGTGTTCGTTTCCATCCCGCCCCAGAAATTTTTCGTTGAGCACATTGGCGGGGATCTTGTCCACGTGGAAGTCCTGATCGGTGAAAACCAGGACCCGCACACGTATGAACCCTTACCCAGCCAGATTAATGGCTTGAGCAAAGCAGATCTCTACCTGCAGATAGGCAGCAATTTTGAAGAAGCATTTATCGGTACGCTTCGGAGGACTCTCCCGGACCTTGAAATCCTGGATGTTTCAAAGGGTGTTGAACTCATCGAAGGAGAAGATAACCTTCATACGGGAATAGAGGATCCCCATTTCTGGATGGGTCCGGCTCAAGCTGTACAGATGGCCGCAAATATCCGGGATGCCCTCATTGCTGAACTTCCCGGAGACGAAGAGAAACTACGTGAAAACCATGAAGCTCTTGTGTCTAAGATCGAAAACCTGGATAAAGAATTGACGGAGATCCTCTTCCCTTACCGTGGAAGCACCCTCTTCGTGTATCATCCTGCATTCGGATATTTCGCCCGTTCCTACGGGCTGGTTCAAACCGCTGTTGAAACAGGAGGGAAAGAACCTTCCCCCAGGCAGCTTGAATCAATCATCTCAAAAGCAAAAGCGGAAAATGTGAAGATCATCTTTGTCCAGCCCCAGTACAGTACCCGGAGCGCCCGAATTATAGCCGATGCAACAGGGTGTGCAGTCGTAAAAGTCAACCAGCTTGCGGAAAACTGGCTTGAAAACATGAAAGAGATCGGCCTTGCTATAAAGAAAGGGCTGGAGTAACCTTACACCCGGTGAAACGCGTAATTAAAGTCGAAAATGTCAGTTTCAGCTACGGCCGGGAGCGTGTAATCGAACATGCCCATTTTCACATAGAAGAAGGAAGTTTCGCTTCATTTATCGGTCCAAATGGAGGCGGGAAGACTACCCTGGCAAAACTCATTCTTGGCATTCTGCAGCCCCAGGAAGGACACATCTCGATCTTCGGCATGCCTGCCAAAGAGGGCAGGAAACTGGTGGGGTACGTACCCCAGTATTCTCACTATGATGCGGAATTCCCTATCAGCGTACATGATATCGTGCTGATGGGAAGACTCGAGAAGCCCTTAGGTTTCTATTCCAGGAAAGACCGTGAGGTGGCGGATAGGATAATAAGGGAAGTAGACATCCTAGAACTAAAAAACAAGCCCTTTTCAGTTCTTTCCGGAGGACAGAAACAGAGGGTACTCATCGCCCGGGCCCTGGCTGCGAACCCGGAAATACTGATCCTGGATGAACCTACAGCCAATATCGATCCGACGGCGGAACACCGTCTCTATTCTCTCCTTACTTCCTTGAATGAAACCATGACAATCATTCTTATAAGCCATGATCTGGAATTTGTATCAGAACATGTGGAAAAGGTGATCTGTATCGACCGGCAGGTGTATATTCATCCTACAGGTGAACTCGACCACTGCAAGACAAACCGCTATCTGGGAAGGCAGATCCTCATGGTCAATCACAAGAAACGCCTGGAAGAAACAGATGACTGACTTTTTTCAGGCACTTGTTAATCCAGCTATTCCTTTCCTCCGGTATGCCCTCCTGGCAGGAATTCTTTCCAGTGCATCTTTCGGAGTTATCGGTACCTACGTGGTTGTAAAAAGAATAACCTACATTGCCGGGGCCATCAGCCATTCGGTTCTTGGAGGAATCGGGTTCGCCCTCTTCTGCCGGTATCACTATAACTGGACATGGTTCCATCCCCTCCTGGGTGCTTTTTTTGCCGCAGTTGTTTCTGCGCTGATCATCGGCAGTGCCAGACTGTATGCCAGGGAGCGGGAAGATACGGTAATCGGTGCGATCTGGGCCATTGGTATGGCAACAGGTCTTCTCTTTATCGCCAGGACCCCGGGTTACGTGGAGCCCATGAGCTACCTGTTCGGTAACATCCTCATCGTTTCCAGGCGGGATCTCTTCTTCATCCTTGTCCTGGATGTTATCGTGGTCCTGGCAGGTATTTTTTTCTATCATCAGCTCCAGGCCAGCAGTTTTGATGAAGATTTTACGGCAATCCGGGGCATCGATCCACGGTTCTACTATTATCTCCTCCTCATTCTCACCGCTATGACGGTAGTCCTTATGACAACCATCGTCGGCATTGTCATGGTCATCGCACTGATCACCCTCCCTGCAGCCATCAGCAGCATGTTTTTTAATAGAATCTGGCAGATCATGATTGGTACCACGATTTTGACCATGGTATTCACTATCGCAGGTGTTTCGGTAAGTTACATATACGATTTTCCCTCGGGACCGACCATCATCCTCCTTGCGGGTATCGTGTACCTCTGCGCGTTTATATTCAAACCCCTCATTACCCGGTACAGGACCGGATAATCGCCCTTGACAAATCAGAAACTTTCCTATTTAATAAAGAAATGCATAACAAATCCGAATCCGGCTTGCAGTCTTTCATAGAACGGTGCAGGCGCTACGGCCTTAAATTAACACCCCAGCGGATCGCCTTGTACACAATTCTCGACGGGGTTAAGACTCATCCCACGGCAAAAGAAGTGTACGACGAAATCGTCAAGGAGTATCCCCATATATCCATCGATACCGTGAACCGGACCCTGAACACACTGGCGGAGTACGGATTTATCGATGTGGTGGAGGGATACGGTGAGCCTAAACGGTTCGATCCGGACAGGGAATCCCATCATCATGCTCACTGCATCATCTGCGGTACAATTATCGACTTTCAGAATAACCGGTATGATGAACTTGAAATACCGAAGGAAATCACAAGGAAGTTTTCAGTTTTACATAAACGGGTCGTTCTCAACGGAATCTGCGGGGATTGTGATAATCCCCGGAAATCATAACTAACTATTCTCATGAAAGGAGCAAAAGAATGGGAAAAACAGAAGACAATCTTGCCGCCGCATTCGCCGGTGAATCACAGGCAAGGAACAAGTACACCTATTTTGCAGGTGTAGCGAGAAAGGAAGGGTATCATTACATCGCGAAGATATTCGAGGAAACCGCGGAGAATGAAAAACGCCACGCCAAAGATGAATATCTCCTCCTGAATGGACTGGGGGACACCGCGGACTGTCTTAAAAAGGCGATCGAAGGGGAACATTACGAAACAACCACCATGTACCCGGACTTTGCAGCCGACGCGGAAACTGAGGGCAACACCGAGGCTGCAGTCCTTTTCAAACAGATCGCCAAGGTCGAGGCTCATCACCGGGACCGGTATAAAGCTCTTCTGGAACTGGTTGAAAAAGGGATGGTTTTTAAGCGGGACAAACCCATCAAGTGGAAATGCAGTGTGTGTGGTTATATCCATGAAGGAACCGAGCCGCCGCCCAAGTGTCCCTGCTGCAAGCATTCTAAAGAACACTACGAGCCGGCCGACCGGGACTTGGCGTAAACTTAAAAGGTACTGCCGGAGCCTTGTCGATTTCGGCAGTACCTTACTTAAAACGCGGGGATTTCTTATGGCAATATTTGTTTGTCAGGTATGTGATACAGAATACAATGAAGAAAAGGAAGGAACCCCTTGGCGGGACCTGCCGGCAGACTGGGTGTGCCCGGTGTGCGAATCCGGGAAAAGTCTCTTCCAGGAAAAAGGTGCTTCTTCGTCTGAGTCGTCTGAGAGTACCGCGGAAGATACCCAGGGGCATGCAGGCCGGGGTGGTGAAGATGACGAGTTCCTGCGCTACTCGGATGAACTGGAACTTCACATGGCTGACATCCATGAAATAGCGAAAACAGGAATGTCCATCATCGAACCGATGCGGACAAAACGGCCTGTAATTTCGTGGGAAGATGTCCTGATCAAAGGCGCCCAGATCGCACGCCTTCCTCTGAATGACAACGAAGCTGTCACAACCAGGACAGTGATCGGACCGAAGGCGGAACATCCCCTGGTCCTGGAAACACCCATCATTGTTTCCCATATGTCTTTCGGCGCCCTTTCCAGGGAAGCCAAAATCGCCCTGGCAACAGGGAGCGCAGCCGTAAAAACAGCTATGTGTTCCGGCGAAGGGGGCATACTAACGAAATCGATGGAGCGGTCCTACAAGTACATCTTTGAATACGTTCCGAACCGCTACAGCGTTACAGAGGAGCACCTGAAAGCAGTGGACGCAGTTGAGATAAAGCTCGGCCAGTCGTCAAAACCGGGGATGGGGGGACATCTTCCCGGGCACAAGGTAACAAACGAAATAGCGGAAATTCGAGGCTTCGAAGAGGGTAAGGACATTATCAGCCCTGCTCATTTCGATGATATTACCAACGCGAAAGAACTTCGGGAAAAGGTCGCATGGCTTAAGGAAGCAACCCGGGGAAAGCCGGTAGGTGTCAAGATTGCGGCGGGTAATATAGAAGAAGACCTGGAGGCGGTTCTGTCCGCCGACCCGGACTTTATCACCATCGACGGCAGGGCTGGAGCGACCGGCGCATCACCTAAGTTCATCAAGGCTGCAGCATCCATACCAACGGTGTTCGCCCTTCACAGGGCCCGGAAATTTCTCGATGAAAAGGGCCGGCACGATATAAGCCTGATGGTAACCGGCGGCCTGCGCATTTCAACCGATTTTGCAAAAGCTCTGGCCATGGGTGCCGACGCCGTAGCTATCGCCACGGCCTCATTGATGGCGATAGGGTGTCAGCAGTTCCGGGTGTGCAATACCGGAAAATGCCCCAGGGGGATAGCCACCCAGGACCCGGACCTAAGGGCCCGGTTTGATATCGAAATAAGCGCCCGGGGCTTGAGCAATTTTCTGCGTGTATCTACAGAGGAACTTAAAACCGTTACCCGGCTGACGGGGAATACGAATGTACATGATTTGTCATATCGGAATTTGTGTACTGCCAACTCCGAGATCAGCGGACACACCTTTATTGCCCACGTATAACCGTTGTGATAACGGACCCATAGATGGAATGTACTTTTTTTTATTGATACAGAAAAAAAACTTGAAAACTGAAGACTTTAACCCTATCATCTGTAGCAACAAAGGCAACAAGGAGGTTCACATGAAAAAAATCATCCTCTTAAGTCTGTTGGGGCTGTTCCTGGCTGTTGTGTCATCGTTCGCCATCGATCCGGCAGACCTGAACAGCGTCGTTATCCTGAACAACACAGGCTATGAAATCCAATATCTCTTCCTCTCTCCCGGAGACAGTGATTACTGGGGTCCGGATATCCTCGGTTCCACCAGGACCCTGGGGAACCATGGTGCACTGGGGTTTTACGTCCACTATCCTGATGAATGCAACAACTTCGACATCATGGCAGTCGACGAAGACGGGGACTCCTACATCATATGGGATTTCACCATCTGCGACGATGAGCAGCCGTCTATCGTCATCACCGCTAATGAACTTGTAAAAGACACACCGGATTTCAGTTTCGTCAGCCTGGAGATCATGAATTCCACCGATTACGACATGTATTACGTGTTTATATCGCCTACCGATTCCGGGATGTGGGGAATCGACCTGCTGGACGAGGAAACGATCCTTGAAACCGGTATGAGCGCTGAATTCCTCATTCCAATAGAAGGTGATGTGGGTGAGTACGATTTCCTGAGCCTGGATGTGGATGACGATCTGTATCAGTTTACCCTGACAATAGATCCTTATGAAGGGGAAGAACTCTTTGTCGAGATAGAACCTTCGGATTACGTGGACAGTTAATCTTTTTCGCAGACTTCTCCGAGGACCAGGCTTTACCGGTAGTCATCAACACAGAATTCGGGGCAGCCTGTGTCCACAGAGGCGTCCAGCAGGTAGATCACATCCTTCCGTTCTACGATAATTTTGATCTTATCGCTCAATGAGGGGGTTTTCTTAATATACATCAGCAATTCCCTGGTGGGGTTGATAACCACGGGGTTGCCCACTATCTCCAACAGGGAAAGGTCCCCTAAGGTATCTCCGTAAGCATAGCTCGATTCCGTATGGATATCGTATTGTTCAATGAAATGCCGGAGGGCTTCCCTCTTGCTCCCGGCATCCCACATACGTTCGACCTCGCCTGTGTACCGGTCGTTCTCGTCCAGAAGATACGCCGTCCCGACACAGTCGGTGATACCGTACCGCTCGGCCATCTTGTGTACCAGGTAGTCCGGGCTTCCGGAAATGAAAAACACCAGATGGCCCTCTTCCTTGTGCTTTTCTATCTGCCGGCGGGTATACATGTACACCTTGTCCCCTTTCAGATCTATCACCTGGTTGGTAATAAACTCCATCTTGGATTTTTCCATCCCCTTGAGGGACTCCATGTAAATCTCCGCAAGTTCCAGGAGGTAATCGTCGTAGTTGCCTCTCCTCTTCTGCCAGTTTTCATAGGTGTACTTCACGTTGGTGTGCCACAGGGCTTCATCCAGGACTTCATATTTGAGGAGTTTTTTAAAATGTTCGATCAGCAGGGAATCCCTGTACAGGGTCCCGTCAATGTCGAAAAACGCTGCGGTGTTCATCCCTCTCCCTGGCCGCCGGGTCCTTCTTTCCCGGCCAGTGTACCGGCCTTGAGAAATCCTGCCAGAAGGAGTGCAGCACCGACCATTTCAGCAGGGTACAAGCCCGCACTGCTGCCGGCCCTGGCCATGCTTCCCGCAAAGGCAATAACGATTGTTCCTGCTGCTATATAAACATTCGCCCACATCCTGTACTTGAAGGTTTTCTTGACAGCGAAAATAACGATAGAATAAACTGCACCGCCAAAAAGGAACAAGGTGCCGGGAATATTTAAAAAGAGAGAGCAAATCCTTGGGAATGTACCTGAATCCCCAAGACCGGCCCCGCCTACGGTAATTCCGGCAACCAGATTTTCCTCCACCAGGGGATAGGTAAACGTACCGTAAAAGAACACTCCCAGCATTACCAGGGTGTACACGAAGAACAAGTGGCCCCACAGCTTCTTCCGGCAAACCAGGTACAGGGAGCCCAGTCCGAGAAAGCCAACGAGGGAAGCTGCCAATACGATATATACCCGGTACACCCCGGGGATCCATGTACCGGTATACTCGGAATATGCCTCCATATACGCAGCAACCGCATAGAATAACAGGCCGATACTCCATGCCAGCTGATGAAGCTGTTTTCTCCGTATGTACTGGATGAACACGAGTACGGTGAACAACGTCCCCAGCACCGCGGTTGCCATGGGCCAGGCCCAGTGAGACCAGAAGGAAGTGTAATTCATATAATCATCCTTTTACCATTAATTAGTACCGATTCTTTTATAGTGACGAATCGATACAGTGAAGTCAATCATCATCTGACAGAGTTTACGCCTTGGCTTTTCCCGGTTTATCAACTATACTTATGTTATTATTGAAACCATCGATGATAAAAGAAACTATCCCCGTCTCCCCCTGGATGTGGAAGTTAATTTTTCCCAGAACGCCATTGCCCAGTCAAAAGATATCAGTGAAGGGGGGATATGCCTTATCACTGAAGAAGAGCTGGAAAAAGACAAGATATACACCCTGGTGTTCAAACTGCCGACAGATGTATCGATTAAATGTTTCGGCAAGATAGTCTGGTCAAAACAGGCCTCAGAACACCTCTTTGAACAGGGCGTTGTGTTCTGGGATATCGATTCCTCCGACCAAAAGAAAATACAGGATTACTTTGAACAGCAGGGTGGATAATCATTCGGGCACGGGCAGGGCAATCGTAACGCTGGATACGCCGGCACTTCTCCTGGATGAAGAAATCCTGGAATCCAATCTTCGGACAATGCAGGATGTTCTATCCGCCTGTGGGAAAAACGTTCGGCCCCACGCGAAAACCCATAAAAGTTCGTATATTGCAGAAAAACAAATAGAAGCCGGAGCCGTAGGGATCTGCGCTGCTAAAGTTTCCGAAGCAGAAGGACTTGCTGCCCATGGGATCCGGGAATTGCTTATCACATCCCCGGTAATAACCGATGTAAAAATCCAGCGTTTGTTTCACCTGGTCAAATCCGACTGTCATGTGATGGTTGTCCTGGATAACCCGGACAACATCAAACACCTTTCACAGTGCGCCCGCCGGCATCGTACTGTTCTTGATATTCTCATCGATATCGATCCGGGAATGGGCAGGACCGGTGTTTCCTTCCGGGAAGTACCCGGACTCATCCGTCTTGTGGAGAGATGTGGCAATCTCCGTTTTAAAGGAATCCAGTGCTATGCGGGGTCTGTTCAGCACATCCCGAATTACACTGAGCGGAAGAAACAATCAAGGGCAATCCTGGAAAAAGCCGGCGAACTCGTTCGGAACCTGGACAGCTCGGGGCACACATGCGAAATCTTTACAGGAGGGGGAACGGGAACATACGATATCGATAGTGACATACCGGAATTGACGGACCTGCAGGCCGGTTCGTACGCGGTGATGGACGCAGAATACCTTGCTGTAGGTTCTGAGAACAGTCCCGGGGAGTTCCTGGCTTTCCCTCCGGCCCTCACCCTCCTCTCAACTGTTATCAGTACGAATCGGGCGGAATGGGTCACCATCGACGCGGGACTCAAAACCCTGTACCATCATGGGGCGGATCCCATTCCCCTTCCCCGGAGAAACGGGTGGGAATACCAGTGGTTCGGCGACGAACACGGAAAGCTCACCAGGAAAGGGGAAATACCCCTGCCGGCCCTGGGTGAGCAGGTGGAACTTATCATTTCCCACTGCGATCCCACGATCAACCTCTTTGACCACTACAGTGTTCACAGGAACGGCACGGTAACGGATACCTGGGACATCGATCTCCGGGGATGCAGTACATGAAAGCTATTTTTTAAACTTAAGCAACGGCAGCTCGATACTAAACCGGGTTCCCCTTCCGCTGCTTTCAACAGTTATGGTGCCGTTGTACTTTTCCACGATTGCCTTTACGATGGAAAGACCGAGACCGGAGTGATGCTTTTTCTCTTCTTCCGGACGGAAACAGAAAAACCGGTTAAAGATATTACCCCGAATATCCTCAGGGATTCCTGATCCTGAATCCTCAACACCGATGTGCACCTTCCCGTTCTCCCGGAAAAGACTGATCCCTATTCTCCCGCCGGGTGGGGTAAAACTGAAAGCGTTCTCCACTAAGTTTTCCAGGACCTGCACCGTAAGAACGGGAGATATGTTCAGAATCACCGGTTTTTCGGGCAGATCCAGGGATAGTTCAACATGGTGCTTTTTTGCCTGATTCCGCCTGGTCTCCGTGAAAGTCCGAATGAGTTCTGTAAGATCGAAGGGTTCACTCCTGTCGTATCCTGCATCCGCATCGATCCAGGTAATCTCCCGGACTCCCCGTAGCAAGCGCTCCATGCGGGCGGTTTCCTGCACCACGATGCCCATGAACCTCTGGATTTCCTCCCGGTCTTCCGATTCTGAAGCTACATCCATGGCACTTCGGATGGACGCAAGGGGGTTTTTAAACTCGTGGGATACATCGGAGGCGAAGCTCTCGATAAATGCAATATGTTCCTCCAGCCGGTGCCGCAGAACCGTAAGGGATCTTGACAGGTCTCCTATTTCATCCTTTTTTAAGGTATAGGAAAAAGTACCCCGGAATTTTCCTGACCTGTCCAGCATTCCTGCTGCCTGGGTACTCAGCTTTCTCAAGGGGATGGTTATGGTCATGGAAACCAGTATACTTATAACTACTGCAACGCCGATAGAATAGAGAAATACCTTTATGATTTCATTCCTTCGGACATAAAGATCCTGAAGAATCCTGTAGGTGGACTGGGAAGCCAGTACAACCCCGGATACGCTGTCGCCGGAAAACACGGGTATCGCGCTGTACAGGGTAACGGAGCGTTGACCTCCGGTGGAAATCCTGGTTGCGGCACCGTACCTTCCGGAAAGGGCTTCCCGTATTTCCTCCCCCTCCAGGTAATCGTGTTCCAGATAAAACGCCGCTTCCGCAGCGGGGGGCCGGGGAGGCCCGAATATATCACGGTAGAGACGGAACGGGAGGGTGGCAAGACGATACAGAATAGATTCTTCCACGGGTTCCGTAAACTTGACCGAAGCCGTTCCACTCTCCCGGTTGAGCCCTTCGATGATGCTTGAGTCCGCCAGAAGATCCCCTTCAGAATCGACGACCCGTATACGGGCTTCATGCCGCTGCCGCAGATTCGTGAGTATTCGCAGGGATTCTTCCCGGAGTTCCCGGCTGTCCTGAAGGGAAGCTGCGAGAAAACGGGCCTGCTGAACCAGGACGTGCTCCAGGTACCGAAGAAGCTGTTTTTCGTAAAAATCCAGGATAAGGAGGGAAACGATAGGTAGAAATACGAGTAGAATGTTGAACGCCAGAATCCGGAAAGAAATACTCCCAGGGGAAAGGAACGACCGTTTTTTCATACAGTATGGGATTTATACCGGTACCCGAGACCATGAACAGTTTCTATTTCATCATAACCCGGTGCACATTCATTGAGTTTCCTTCTCAGCCTTTTCATATGACTGTCTATTACCCTGGGGTTCACATAACTGTCATAGGGAAAACAAACACTCACCAGGTCTCCCCGGGTTTTTACAAAACCCGGCCTGACCGCAAGGGTCTGGAGGATCCTGAATTCCGTTACAGTAACAGGGACCGCTGTTCCATTCAGGCTTACCCGGTGTTTCGGAATATCCAGGACCAGGGGACCGCATCTGATCAGGGCTTCCGGAGGCTCCGGGTCCTCTACTGATAATTTCGAGATCCGGCGGAACAGTACTTTTATACGGGTTGTAAGTTCCCGCATGGAGAAGGGTTTACACAAATAGTCATCTGCACCCAGTTCGAGTCCCAGGACCCTGTCCAGTTCATCATCCTTCGATGAAAGGAAGATGATAGGTACATGCTCGGTAATCTTTCTTACCTTTTTGCATAATTCCAGGCCGTCAAGCCGGGGCATGAGTATGTCCAGTATGAACAGGTCAGGGAGGTTCTCCTGCACCTGCTTAAGAGCCTCCATACCGTCCTTAAATAGAAGCGTATCGTACCCTTCCTTCCGAAGGGCGATATCCAGGGTGGTCCGGATATTTTCCTCATCATCGACTATGGCGATACACCGTTTTTTTTCACAACTCATGCAGATGCATTATACCACAGGAAGCAACGGTTTCCATATAGAAAAGGCAGGAGCCATGTTTTCACCATAAACCGCCACAATAGTGCCCCTAGGATGTCATCGGTTCGCCGGGATAATGGAATAGACTTAAACAACAAACATACAGGAGGCCGTACCGAATGACACAGACAACACTGAAAGATTTCCGGAAACGCCACGCCACAGTACTCAAACTCTTCGTTATCATCGTTTTATCACTCCTCTTCCTGATACCCCTGGGTATGATCCGCAGCCTGGTAACAGAAAGGGAGGCAGCCAGGTATTCCGCCGTAGAAGAGGTCATACACCTGTGGGGAGGGAGGCAGACTGTTGCCGGGCCGATTCTCGCCGTGCCCTACCTTTCACAGGAAAAAACGGAGGAAAATGAGCGTATTACCATAGAACGGCTCGCATTTTTTCTGCCGGAGAGACTCGATCTGGCAGGGAATATAGAAACGGAAACAAGGAATCGGGGAATCTACGATGTACATCTTTATACATCAGAATTAACCATGGAAGGAACCTTCGGAAAGCCCGATTTTTCCGGCTGGCGGATCCGGCCGGAAGATATTCAATGGGAGGAAAGCTTTCTCCTGATCGAGTTCTTCGATCTTCGGGGGTTAACCGATCCGGTGACCCTGGAGTGGGAGGACAGGAAAGGCGTCTTTACGGCTGATGCGGGAAAAACCGGGGTTTTCGCACAGGCCCTTACAATACCTGTTGCCCTGGATGAACAGAAGGAAAGGGTGTATAAGTACGGAATAGACTTACGGCTTCGAGGTGGAGAAACCCTTCGATTCCTTCCTTTAGGAGATGCAACCCGGGCTTTCCTGACAGCGGACTGGCCCAGCCCCAGGTTCAGCGGTGCTTATCTCCCGGATACACGATCCATTGACGACAGCGGTTTTACCGCTTCCTGGAACATCCTCTCCATCGGCAGGAATATACCCGGACGATGGCTTGAAGGTGAACCTGTCTTCGATCCTTATGTATCGGCATTCGGTGTAGATTTTATCACACCGGTGGATACATATCTTAAGAATACCCGTTCCATTAAATACGGAATACTCTTTATCGTCCTTCCGTTTTTCGCTTTTTTCCTGTTCGAGATATTTATGGACAAACCGCTGCATCCCATGCAGTACCTCCTGACAGGTCTTGCAGAGTGTGTATTCTACCTTCTCCTTTTGTCTCTTTCTGAACACATCGGATTCGGCCCGGCTTATACTGCAGCCGGAGCTGCGACTACCGGTCTGGTAATGTTGTACTCGGGTGCGGCCCTGACCTCACTGAAGAGGGCAGGTATTATCGCGCTGATCCTGGGGTCCTGTTACCTTTTTCTCTACGTAATACTGCAGTCCGAGGATTATGCCCTTCTCATCGGTTCCACCGGACTTTTTGTCATTCTTGCATTATTTATGATTTTTACCAGAAAGATAAACTGGTACGACATGAGCGGGAAGGGGAAATGACAGGATAAGTGGAATAACTTTATCGAGAATAGATTCGATTCCATGAGTACCCAGTACCTTGATACACAGCATCGAGGGGCCTCCGGAAGGGTTCCACTTGAAAAAAATATCTTTGATTTCACTATTGAGTATGGTACATCCCTTTAAAAAATGCAAAAGTCAGGGCAACCGAAATTTCTATTCGTTACAAATCTCAGCAACAAAATCCGGTAGACTATCCGGACCGTGAAGGGTATAATCTTCTCATGGGACAAGCGATGCCGTTGGCGCTCATTGTCGACGATGATGATGAAATTCGAGAGGTACTCAAAACTGCATTAGAGTCGGAAGGCTTTTCAACTGATGAAGCCTCAGACGGTGATACAGCTATAGATATCATTAATTCCCGGAAAGTGGCCATCTGTATTCTCGATATTGTTATGCCCCGAAAGGGCGGTATAGAAACGTTACTCGATGTCCGCAAGGAACATCCGGAGATGAAGATCGTTTTCATCACCGGTAAGATCTCTACAGAGACGCCTGCGTTCCGACATCTTCAGTCCCAGTTTCATGTGGATACGGTATTCACCAAACCTATCGATCTTGCAGCCTTCGTAGAAAAGATCCGGGAAATCACTGGAAACTGATACCGATTAACCTCTATATTCCGTGCGGATGTGTGATCCCCCGAAAAAAAATGCACACACCGATGAAAACGAACAGTGATTCCGGGAATAAGCAGACACCTCTTTTACTCTTAAAAATCCTCACTAATAGTATTCACAGGTGTCCGGATTGAATCAACCGGTACACATTGTATTATTCAACAGCATACAGTTTTTTCCGAACCGATCCTCCTTTCAGTTCAATCCTGTGTGAGTTACACACAAGCCGGTCCATGTGGATCGGCAATCGTAGGGTCTCCAATGGTCTCATGCCACACGGATACGGGAATCTGGGCGACGATAATGATTGATTTCCAACAGCGCCATGCGACTGACATCGTTCAGTTTTTCGAGGCCGAAATCATCTACGATGAATACCTTGTGTTTCCGGATCCGGTTTAAGACCTTAAGATACGATCCATCGTGTTTACTTAACAGCAATTCAGCGAACAGACGGGAGCTTGAACAATAGCAAACAGCATGTCCATAACTACAGGCTTGGAACCCCAGCGCTGTAGCAAGAAAACTTTTGCCGTTATGTAAAACTTTACATAACGGCAAATCACACCTGAGCATTGCTTTGGGTATGAAAGCTATCGAACAAGGCTACACGGTCTGCTTTGAGAAGATTTTAAACTTGATCAAACTGCTGAAGACACAGGAGATTCAGAGAACAGCCGGTTTCAGGACCAATCGAATACTGCGTTCTGATCTCTTAATCATCGACGAGATCGGCTACACCCCGATTGACAGAAAAGAAGCAAACCTGTTCTTTAATTTCGTAAGTGAATTGTATGAGAAAAAGTCTATCATCATCACATCCAACAAAGGCTTTGAAAGCTGGGCTAAAGATGATGGGAGATGTTTTTATGACCACAGCGTTGCTGGAACCGGTTATTACATCATGCCAGGGTTTTTAACCTTGATAGCGAATCCTACAGAATCCAAAGAAAAAAGGAGGGCGAGTAATCATGTCACAACGGTGGGGGAAAACTCTTTCCGGGGAGTGGGGAAATACTCTTGCCATTTACAGGTGTTGGAGGTTTCAATCCACGCACCCGCAGAAACATCCGTCATCCACATAACACGTGAAAAACCAGCGCCCCAGGAAGCATGGGGAACACTTCCACGAGGACCACCTTTTAACAAATATGATTGAAAATCTTTTTGCTATTTTCCAAAGTCATGAGGTAGACCGGTAATTCTGAATATTTCCTTTATTTCATCCCTATCAGCAAAACTCGCCATGAGTACCGAAGGAATAAGTTTTATGCTTCCACATCATTTATGTTTTTTCTAACTGAGTAACAATGTCTTTCACTGCCCTCTTAAGATCAGGAAGCTTGTTGCTTATCACATCCCAGATAATCTCAACATCTATTCCGAAATATTCATGAATCAGAATATCCCTTAACCCAGCGATTTTCTTCCATTCGATTCCAGTACTGAGACTCTTTGTATCTTCCGGTAAATGTTTAACGCCTTCGCCTATAACCTCCAGATTTCTAATTACAGCATGAAGGGTTTTAGGGTCATCTGCTAATTGCTCATGAGTAAAACCCCGGGTGAAGGATTCGATAAACCCAATTGCAGTTAGAATATCTTCAAGATATATAAGAGGGTCACGAGGCATAAATCAATTCTTTATAAATATAAGGTTTAATTCTATCATTAAGTGAATCTTCGATCACCAAGTCAATTTTTTTACATTTCAAGATGGTTTCCAACAAGAATTTTAAATCCATATAATTATCAAATGTCTTTTCCCCTGGTTGGAAAGATACCAGAATATCTATATCGCTATCTGCATTGAAATCCGGTCTGGTAACAGAGCCGAATATTCCGATTTTTTCAATACCATGATTCATCAATTCGGGTAAATGTGTTTTTAAAGTACTTAAAATGTCATCCTGAGTCATAAACATATGATAAAGCAAAAATAGAATTGATGCAATTATATTCTAGTTATACAATTTGTTAGGGGCGTTTGAAAAAAAGGGCTCTCCCGCATGATTTTTAGCTATTCATACCTTACAGGGTATACTCCAAATATCTACCCTGGAGGAACCGTGGATTATTATATACAAACACCTGCACAATAGGGATCTGCTCTAAGGAGCCATAGAAAACAGTTACGCCTCACACAGAAGGAAGCAGCAAGAAAACAGGTGTGCTTCCCAAGACGATTCCGAATCTGGAAAACAATACTATTTCCGCAAGTATTGGAAGTATGTTTAGACTTCTCTCTTCCCCGGGACTGGAGATAATCATCACCCATAAAACTGAAGAATCCACTAAACAAAGTACACTGGAGTGGTGATATGGGCAGGAAGTCACGAACTAAAGCAATACACCTATGGATGAACGGTAACCGTGTAAAGAAGTGGGTAATCACAGCTGCAGGTGAACATCAGCTTTCTTATGATGTAGAATGGCTTTCATCCCCGTTCTCCCGGCCTCTTTCATAACAATACCTGGATGAAACCCCGCGGTACTACGCCTACAACCCATATTTTCAAACTCCCCATAGGAAATGTAGGTTCAGTGGATTTGTCGACTTCCGTGCAAAATGAGTCGGCTGTACACAAGAATCATAAATCTTTACGGAATCAAGATTACTGAATGCAGTATCTCCAGGTTTGGAAAAGAAAACAACACTTATGTAGAACGATTTGACATAGGGTAAGCTGTAGGATATAAATTAGTTTCAATCCACGCACCCGCACGGGGTGCGACCATTTCCTGCACGCTGTACGCCCGTTCCATATCCTGGGCGGTTTCAATCCACGCACCCGCACGGGGTGCGACATGATGGAGACGAGCAGAATCTACAAAGGATTTTTAGTTTCAATCCACGCACCCGCACGGGGTGCGACGCGAATATTATGCAAAAACAAATTGATAGTTTATTGTTTCAATCCACGCACCCGCACGGGGTGCGACCGTTTCCGGTTGGTACGTGGAAAATAACCGGGTATGTTTCAATCCACGCACCCGCACGGGGTGCGACCTGCCCCCAGCCGGTGGGGCAGAAAACATGTTCCGGTTTCAATCAACGCACCCGCACGGGGTGCGACATT
>JAJSAL010000005.1 GCA_024274705.1 Spirochaetota bacterium | reverse complement strand
TAAAGAAAAGGATGTACACTACTTTCCCTTTTCTTATGGTCCGGTACCGGTCAAGCCACGTGGATTGCTCTGTCTTGGTAATACTGGATTTTTGCAAGAAAAAAAGCACTGCCAGGACCCCGACGAGGATTGCAGACTGTGTCATCGACCTCCGCCAGTTCATCTGCAGGAAGATGAGGTAAAAAGCGATCATCAAGGCACCGAAGGTAACGAAAAAGTGATTAATCGTTATGAACACACTCTGCTTTCTATCCTGAATCTCCAGAAGGAGGGCGTCTGCAACACCTTCATAGGTACCGATTCCAATCCCGATGACCAGCATAATGAACAGGTTCAGGACGAAACTGCCCCAAAGATAGTAAAAATAAAAAGAAACGGCAAGAATAAGACTTCCGATTCCAAGGAGCTTAGGTTTAGACCTGGAATCAGCAAGAGAACCGCTTACCAGTACAGAGAGTATAAAGCCGATGTTCTGGAACGTGATAAGAAGTCCTATCTGGAAAGGATCCAGACCAATATTATTCGACGCGGAACCTATGATGTTGGTCCCCACACCGAGGAAAAACATCGCCAGAAAGGATGACCCGGTAAGCATAGTTTTGTTTTTAATCAATGTTTCAATCCCACCACATGGTGCCACGGGGTTTGTGAATCATCACATCCTTCAGGAACTGTACAGCTTTAAGGAGTCCTTCCTCTCCGCTCATGAGAGAATCTTCATGCTCGATGCTGAGGATTCTGATAGCTTCCAGGGCTTTTTCAAAATCCCGGTCATAACAATCGATATTAAAAGCATCCAGCTTCACTACCGCTTCCTCCTGTATTCGAAGAGATAACCCGTATGCGCATAAACGGTTTTATGTCTATCCATAAGACCTCACCTCAGTCGATAGAAGTTCCGGGAACCTCCACCCGCAGGCCACCTTTCATTGCCGATTCGTGGGCACAGATACCCGTCAGTGTCCAGTTGCCTGCACGGTCGGCATCTACGTAGGATTTTCTGTTCTCCCGGACAGCCCGTATAAATTCGTGGGCCATGTGAGGATGGGACCCGCCGTGACCGGCCCCCTGGATGAAAGAAGTGTGCCCGTGTTCATCATCATACACACCGTGGGTAGTGTATCTCCGGATATCTTCCGGCAGGTAATGAGCATAATCCGGTATCTCTACCCGTTCTGCATCTTCCAAGCCGGTGTACACAACCGGTTTATCCCCGATGGTCTGTTCCCATTCGAAAGACATTTCCGTGCCGTAGACATCAAAGCTTTCCCGGTACTGACGGATCGTATCAAAAAGTGAGCGGGTTACCTCACAGGCCAGGTCGGAATCCTTAAGCTTCAGCAGAGCCGTCTCGATTGCAAAGGGAGAATTGTACATCTTTGCGTACTCTTCCCTGATAGTTCCGGACCCGAAGCACACGACAGATTCCACGTCCCTTCCGGCAAGGGCCAGGAGAGGGCTTACGGCGTGAGTGGCATAATGCATGGGTGGAAACCCGTACCAGTACGAAGGCCACCCGGGGAGGCTCATATTCTGCTGATGTGATCCCCGCAGAAACTGCAGTTTGCCGAGTTTACTTTTTTGCTGCAGCTCTTTTACGTAGAGGAACTCCCGGGTATAGACCGCCGTTTCCATCATCATGTACACTTTACCGCTCTTACGCCGGGCTTCCACGATCTTAAGACAGTCTTCCACCGTGATAGCCATGGGAACGGTACAGGCTGTATGCTTTCCCGCCTCCAGGGATTTAAGGCTCATCCAGGCGTGATCTGCGATCCCGGTAACCACATGTATTGCGTCCAGTTCATCCATTTCCAGAAGATCTTCAAACCGTGTGACCCGCCTTTCAACACCGAACCGGTCTCCCACCTGGTTGAGACTCTCTTTATTCCTCTGGCAGATGACGTAACACTCTGCATCAGGATGCTTCTGGTAGAGGGGGATAAACTCCTCGCCGAACCCTAAGCCGACGATACCAACTCTAATTTTATCTGCCACACCGGTACTCCTTATTCGACGACGATTTCCGCTTTTATAGGATTCCCCTTTCTCTCCTTCAGGGCCTGAATCGTTCCTACTGTATCTCTTAAGGGTGCTTTATGGGTAACCAGGGATTCAAGATCGATCAGTCCCTCCTGGATGATCCGGATGGTCTGAGGCCATACCTGGGGCGCAAGCCAGGCGGACCGGATCTGCTTATCCATGGTGTGAAACGAGAGAGCGGGAACCTTGAATACTGCATCTCCGTCTGGCAGGCCGAAATGGACGATAATGGAACAGTTACCACCGCAATTTACCGCTTCTTCAAAAGCTTCATTCGAACTGGTGGGAACGATGATCCTGTCTGCCAGGCTCCCCCGGGTAACATCCGATAGGGCTTTTTTCAGGTCCGGAACATAATAGTTGGAATTCTTATCGCTGGTGTTGAAAAGAAAATCGGCACCGTATTTCTTTCCCGCTTCAAGCCTGTAATCCCTGGTCCCAATGAGCGCGACTTTCCCGGCCCCATATGCTGTCTTCGCAATCTGCACCATCATAAGTCCTATCGGCCCGGGACCGAACACTGCTACGAACTGCCCGGGCTCGATAGTCAGCCTGTTCATGCCGTTGACGCCGCAGGCTAAGGGTTCGATCAGCGCACCCGCCTCGTAACTCACATTGTCCGGCAGTTTGAACAACCCGGTATAGTGGGAAGAGCAGTACTCCGCAAAGGCGCCGTTTACCGATACACCAGGCACTTTCAGGTTCTGGCACATGTGGGTCTTCCCCTGGGCGCAGTTATAACAGGCGTTACAGTGCTGTACAGGGTTTACCACCACCCGGTCTCCCGGTTTAAAGATCCTCATGGATTGTGGGATGGACCCTACATCCACCACTTCGCCGGAAAACTCATGGCCTAAAACGATAGGCCCTTTTCCGTCGGGTGTATCCACCGGGGACAATCCATAATAGTAGGAAATATCAGACCCGCAGATCCCAACATTTTTTACTTTGACCAGTACATCGGAATCACCAACAGCGGGAACCACCAGTTCCTCCATCTCCATTTTTTCTTTTTCATAAAACACCTGGGCTTTCATTTTCTCAGCCATACTTCACCTCCTATCGGTTATGAGCCGTATTTCGGCAGCATCGGAACGTCCGGATTGATATCAGGTCCGAAAAATTTAAACAATATCAAATCTTCAGACCCGGTATTCTCGACAGTGAATCCCTGGACAGCTTTTTCATGAGAAACCAGGAGCTCGTCCCTGCAGAAATCGAGCCCGA
The DNA here is from genome assembly GCA_024274705.1 of Spirochaetota bacterium. Lineage (GTDB taxonomy): Bacteria > Spirochaetota > Spirochaetia > SPDA01 > JAJSAL01 > JAJSAL01. The sequence continues at coordinate 49,188 of JAJSAL010000005.1, read as the reverse complement.
ATTCTCCGGCTGCTACATCGTGTCCGTCCACCCTTGCGGAACCGTTCCAGACAAAGATGTTGAATACACCATTTTCGCGACAGACCATCTTTTTCCCGGGCTTCAAGGTAAGCCGCTTCCCGCTGAACTTAACGGTGTTGTAATAGATCCACTCCTCCCATCCATCGGGTGTACGGGTTTCTTCTATCATAACAGGAGCGATATGATGGTTTTCATAGAAGTAGGGATCTCCGCAGGCTTCCCAGTCGATTATATCGAGGGCAGCCATTTCGCCGTCCCGTTTCACCTTATCTTCCGGCAGAAGCCTGGTAAGGAGTTCTTTATCAATATCCAGGTCACCGATCTTTGCCTGGTATACAGCCATGATATCAGATGACTCCTGAAGCTCCATGGTAAGAGCTGTTCCTGGAGCGTGAAGGATCCCTGAAGGGAGATGAAATCCTTCTCCGGGAATATTCATGTACGCCCGGGCATGCCGAAGCATCCGGTCATCACCATTCCACTCTTTCAGGTAGGGCATGAAGATTTCAGTCTGCATCTTCTGTTCCACGATGTAAGGGTGTACACCGAAAAAGGTTTCCGGATGGGGGCCCGGATCTACATCGAGAAAGTAATACGCCTCTTCTTTTGAGTTCATTCCCACTTTCTTCGCATCATCATCCATCTGGTGAAGATGATAAAAGATACGGCAGCCGAAATCGTAGATCTTAAGAAGCCTGTCCAGGTCCTTGTGTTTTTTTACGTACTCATTTCCCATTATGAGGTCACCTGCCTGATCACAGGCATCCCTCAAGTGGATGTTCTCACCTTCAATATCGAGATACGAGTAGCCTTCATCTTCCACATTCAGCCGGTTTTCCGCGTGGGTAATCGAAGCAAACCACCGCTCGCAGATGAAACCACGCTCACCGGCATCATATTCGGCCTCCTTCAACCCCAGCCGTTTGCCCGGAGGAAGGAAATCCCTGGTTACCCATGCAGGTTTCAGCCTTAAGATTCCATTGGTTTTTTCGATATATGATTCGATACTCTTTCTTATATCAGCCATCTGACTTCTCCTTCATCCCGGGCATCTTACCGGAGACGTAATTCCGTCTCCGGGTCGAATAGATGAGACCTGGACATATCCATATGTGCGTAAATTTTCTCACCCACTTTGATATTCAGACTGGGAGGGGCAATCGCCTGAAATAGGAGACCATCAGTTTTCAGGTTCAGGATATCCTCTGCACCCATACTCTGTTTGAAATAGATCTCACATTGAAAAGAATTCCCCCCCCCTTCCTGCCGGGTCACCTGTATATCTTCCGGCCGCATTCCGAGGATTATGACAGGCTTGTTATATTCTTCAACCACCTGCAGCTGTTCCTCCGTCAGGCAGCATAGCATTTCTCCACTTCCCACTACCAGATTGCCCTTGTCCACTTTTGCTTCCAGGAAATTAATAGGCGGGCTGCCCACGAACTTGGCCACGAACATATTCTCCGGATGACTGTAGATTTCTTCCGGGGTGCCGATCTGGAGTATCTCTCCTTCGTTCAGCACACCGATCCGGTCACCCATGGTCATGGCTTCCACCTGGTCGTGGGTAACATAGAAAAAGGTGGATCCCAGATCATGGTGCAGGTGGGCGAGTTCCGCCCGCATCACTTCCCTCAGCTTTGCGTCCAGATTGGAGAGGGGTTCATCCATGAGAAACACCTTCGGGGTCCGTACGATTGCCCGGCCTATTCCGACCCTCTGCATCTCTCCTCCGGAAAGGTTGGTGGACCTTCTGTTCAGAAGATGCTCTATCCGGAGCGTTTTTGCAGCGTGTTCCACTATCTCTGTGATTTCCTCTTCCGTGTGATTTCTTACCTTCGACCGGAGGGGAAATTCCAGGTTCTGCCGTACCGTCATGGTGGGGTACAGCGTGTAGTACTGAAACACAAAAGCAACATCCCGTTGAGCCGGAATAAGATCGTTTACACGATGACCTTCCAATGAAATCTCACCTTCATCCGGTTTTTCCAGGCCTGCAACGGTCCTCAGCATGGTCGACTTACCTGCGCCGGTAGGTCCTAAAAGGACAAAGAATTCTTTATCTTTGATTTCGAGATTGATATTGTTAAGCGCGGTTACATCACCGAATGTTTTGGTTATGGAAGTCAATTTCAACTCTGCCATTTACCCACTCCTACCCACTGTCTGTATAAGGTTTTCTTCCGACTTTTTATCGAAAAGGCGTATCCGTTCCATATCGAATGTGGCATATACGGTTGTACCGTAATCAACCTTTATACCCGGCAGGGTCCGTACCCGCAACAATTCCGTTCCATAGTTTACGTCGACAATATTGTACGATCCCATCTTCTCTATTGCGTACACCTCGGTACTGATATGATTTTCCTTTTTCTGAATACTGAACAGTACATCCTCCGGCCTCACTCCGAGAATCAGTTCCCCCGAACCGCCCTTACGGGAATTCAAAACGTTTTGGATGTCTTTAGGAACCGAAATGACGGTACCGTCCGAGGTCATCTGAAGAGCAATATCTCCTTTTGTATCCTTCGCAGCTTTACATTCCAGAAAATTCATGCCCGGTGAACCGATAAACTGGGCAACAAACAGGTTTTTCGGGTTTGCATACACATCGTGGGGTTCCCCAACCTGCTGCAGCTCTGCCTGGTTCATGACGGCAATCCTGTCCCCCATGGACATGGCCTCCATCTGATCATGGGTTACATACACGGTGGTTGCTCCGATATCCACATGGAGTTTCTTCAGTTCCGTACGCATCTCTTCTCTGAATGCGGCATCCAGGGTACCGATCGGCTCGTCCAGGAGAAACGCTTTTGGGCGTCGAACCAATGCCCTGCCCAGGGCGATCCTCTGCTGGTCTCCGCCGGAGAGTGCCTTCGGTTTTTTATTCAGAATGTGCTTTATCCGGAGAAGTTCAGCCGCCTGCATTACCTCTTTCTGGATTCTTTTCTTGCTCACCTTCTGCGTTCTTAAGGGAAAGGCGATATTTTCAAATACAGTCATGTGTGGATACAGTGCATACAACTGAAACACGAAGGCTATATCCCGCTGGGAGGCCCTCCGGTTTGTCACTTCTTCGCCGCCTAACAGGATATGTCCTTCAGATGGTAGTTCCAGCCCGGATATACACCGTAAGGTTGTAGTCTTACCGCACCCGGAAGGCCCTAAGAGGACAAGAAATTCCTTATCCTCGATTGTCAGGTTCAAATCCTTCACCGCAGTAAAGTCATCGAACCGTTTATACATGTTCTTCAATACTATCTCTGCCATTCATTCAACTCCACTATGCAAATAACTGCTTCAGGAAATTCACACCCTTTTCTGCAAGGATAAATTCATCCGGTTCGGTCTGGCGCCAAATGGAAGCCGCCTTGGCAATGATCTTGTTGTCCGGGGTAAACGATTCGATCGCCACCCAGCGGTCATATCCGAGTTTCAAAAGGGAATCCTTTACACCTTCCCAGGGAACCTGCCCGGTTCCTGGTGTCCCCCGGTCGTTTTCACTTGCATGCACATGAAAAAGACGATCACCGGCGTCTAAAAGGGCCCTGGCGGAATCCTTCTCCTCGATGTTCATATGAAAGGTATCCAGATGGACGCCGAGCATCGGACTGCCCACATCATCGATCATTCGAAGAACCTGTTCACAGGTATTTATGAAGTCCGTTTCAAAACGATTAAGCGGCTCCAGGGCTACATACACACCCTTATCTTCCCCATATGCACAGATCTCTTTCAGACTGGTAGCACAGGTTTTCCACTGGTCCTTTTTGTCTTCTTCCGTTTCCTGGTTAGCCCGGCCCACTGCAGAATAGAAGGGTCCTACCGCCATATCACAACCTAAGGCGGCACAGGCATCGATACAGTCTTTTACGTACCGGATGCCTGTTTTTACATACTCCTTGTTCGGTCCCCGTATGTCCCTGTCCTCTCCTAGCATGCCGCAGATGGCGACACAATCAAGTCCGTTTTCAGCAAGCCGGTCCTTTGTGTATGCGTAATCGAACTGGTCCCTGGAAGCCAGGGCGAACTCAACTCCATCAAATCCCAGCTCTTTGAATTTTTTAAACAGATGGAAATACTCCTTTGTAAACTCCGCAGCAAAAAGGAGTGTATTCATTGCCAATTTCATATCCTTCTCCTCACTTATTTCTTCAGATTGATTGCGACATTGAAGCCGATGGTACCGGTCAACAGGATGGTGAAGCCCCACTGGTAGAGCCCGAAGAAAAGAGGCTGACAAAGGGCTACGATTCCGAACAGGGCTACCCACATGAAAAGGGGCTCCAGTACAGCCCTTCGAAAATGACCGGTCAGTTTCAATACAACCACCAGAATCGTACACGCTATACTTGCTACTAATGTACCCATACTCTCCCCCTTACTTTCTTATTGCTCCGAAGGAGATACCCCGGACCAGGTGCTTTCTTAAGACAATGGTTAAGATCATCGCAGGGATCAGAAAGAGGAATGTGCCTGCTGCTGCTGCTCCCCAGTCGTATCCCAATACACCCGTCTGATACGGAAGCCACGCCGGTACCGTCTGGGCCGTTTTCCTGGATAAGAGGAATGCGAAAGCGTACTCATTCCACGCAAAGATAAAACAAAACACTGCCGTCGCAGCAATGCCTGTAACCGCCTGGGGAAGAACGATCTTCAGAAATACCTGAAACCTGGTGTAGCCGTCCACCATTGCAGCCTCTTCGTACTCCCGGGGTATCTCGTCGATAAACCCTTTAAGAACCCAGACCGCGAAGGAGACGTTGAAACAGGTGTACAGCAGGATCAGTCCCAGGTGAGTATCTGTCAAACCAACGTTCCGGAACAGGAGAAATATCGGTATCACCACCACGACCGGTGGAAGCATACGGGTGCTCAGGATAAAGAAAAGACTGAAATCCTTCAGCTTTACCTTGAACCTTGAGAATCCATAAGCAGTAAGGGTTCCCAGTATGATGGTAAGGGCAGTACTGATAACACTGATGATAACACTGTTGATGTACCGCGCCGGCAGGTCTCCCGGGCGTACGATTGCCTCATTCGTTTCTCTCAACGTTATCCGTTCCGCCCAGGTCATCCCGGCAATTTCTTCCTCGGTAAACTCCTTCCCCGGCGGGTAAACCGTCCTTGCGGTGAAAATCCTGATAAAACTTCCGATTGAGGGCTTGTAAATGAGACGGGGAGGATACTCCTTGATTACCGCCCAAGGCCGGAATGCCGTATTCACAATGTAAAAGATCGGGATCATATAGAGAACCGTAACCACTATAAGCACAATTATCGAAATGATCCGGCTCACTTTATAGCTCGTTCCTAACTGTACCATAACCTAATTTCCTTACTGTTTTGCTTTATTGAGATATTTGATGAATACACCGGTAATGGCGATGATCATGATGAGCATGATGTATCCCAGGGCGGAACCCATACTGGTATTCCACGTAAGGAACCCTACACTGTAAAGCTCTGTCGCAAGCAACTGTGGAGCTCCTGCTCCCCGTCCGGTAATGCCCATAGGCAGGTCGAATATTTTAAATGCTTCCATAACCCTGAAGATGAGAGCAACCAGGAGAAGGGGGTACACCATGGGAAGGGTGATCCGGGAAAACTTGAACCACCAGGAGGCCCTGTCCACTTCTGCCGCTTCATATAGGGATTCCGGAACAGCAGACAATCCTGCCAGGGAAAGCAGCATGACGAAGGGGGTCCACATCCATATATCCACGATAACAATCGAATAAAGATTTATTGCAGGGTTGGAAATCCAGTCCACCGGTCCCAATCCTAACAGCCAATTGAACATGCCCCAGTTGGGGTCGAGAAAAAGTTTCCACATAATACCGACGATAACAGGAGACATGGTCATAGGAAGTACCAGCAGGGTCTGCATGATTCCCCTTCCTTTAAATTTTGTCTGCAAAAGGAGGGCAAATCCAAACCCCAGGAACATCTCTCCTGCTACCGACATGATCACGTATTTCGCCGTTGTAATAAACCTGAGCCATATGACCTCGTCTGTCAGCAAATCCCTGAAATTCTGTGCTCCCACCATGAGCGGGTTCTTTCCCCACACAAAAGGCATCTTCGCCGAATAGTTGGAGAATGCGAAAAAGAGCGACCAGAGCAGCGGGAAAATATTAACCGCCAGAAGGAGGATGATCGTGGGCAGTATAAAGAGCCGCATCAGGGTTTTATCGCTCACCGGCTTGAACGTGTTCAGCTCAGTCACTTCCGTATTGATAGTCTTGTTTTGCCTTTTCATACCGTTTATTCCGTCCCTAAATAGTTGTCATGATAATAAAGGTCTCCCGGCTTTTTTAAGACCGGGAAACCGAATATGTACTTTTTAGTTACTGCTGCTTACTTCAGGTAGCCGGCTTTTTTGAAGACACTGGTCCATTCATCAGTACATTTGTCCAGAGCCTGCTGTGCAGTTCCCTCACCGCGTATTACGTACGCTCCTATACTCTTGCTGAAACTCTCCAGAAGCTGTGCGTATTCCGGTTCCGCCCAGAAGTCTTTCATGATGTTAATAGATATAGCGAAGGCTTCGTTGTACGGAGTTGCATCGAGAAACGCCTGGGATTCCAGTACTTCCGCATAACAGGTGTACCCGCCGAGAGCGGCCCATTTCTCCTGAACATCTTTCTGGATAAACCAGTTCATCCAGTCCATGATCAGGTCCTGTTTCTTGGAATAGGTTACAGCAGAAGCTCCCTGCCCGCCGAGGGCGGCGTACTGCCGGACTTTTCCGTCCCGTCCTTTCTGGGGAGGAGAGGGGAAATAACCGGTAACTTTCGCATAGGGGTTGGTCGCTTCGTTCGCAAGGCCCGGGAAGAATGCGAAGTAGTTAGTTGCCATGGGCACGATACCTGCGGTAAACGCATCGTTGGTGTGAACGAAGAACGCACTCCCAAACCCCGGCGGTGTGTATTCAAACAGGTTTTTGTAGTATTCGATACCGTCAACCGAAGCCTGGCTGTTCAGGATACCGTCTACCTGGTAGGTTGAATAATTTCCCAGGTCACCGCCGAAGGACCAGATTACCTGTTCGGCAAACATGGCCAGAGAGTCATACCCGTTGTCGCCGTAGATAGCGATACCATAGAAGCCGTTATCAGGATCATGGAAGAACTCAGCGATGTCGAGCATTGCCATCCAGTCCCGGGGAACATCCAGAGGATATCCGTATTTTGCTTCGAAGGCAGCCATGTTGGCGGGATCTTCAAAGAGGTCTTTCCGGTAAGCCCAGCCCAGTGCGTCTCCTTCTGCAGGTACGGCATAATACCTGCCGGATCCCTTCGGATACTCAGCATAAGCCGTCATGGAAGCAGCAGTAAACGACTTGTCTACCCCTTTTTCCTTTATCCAGTCGGTGAGCTCCACGTAGTGCCCGCCGATTGCCATGGTACCGATGTCCTGGCTGTCACCTATGATGATGTCCCAGGCATCGCTCTTCGCCACCATCTCTACATTGTACTTCTGTACAAAGGTGTCCCAGGGAGTCTGTTCTACAATGACTTTGACTCCCGTCTCCGTAGTGAAGTCATTGGACAGCACCTGCAGGTAGTCGGCAGGTGCCCATTGGGCCCAGTGGATTGTGAGAAACTGTTCTTCCGCAGTTTCGCCTTTTCCTGCTTTCCCCCAGCGAAGAGTACTCCGGCAATCAGCAGGAATACACACGCGAAGACTAACACTTTCTTCTTCATCTCTTTCTCCTTTAACATTGTATTTTCAACTGCAGATTGATGCTCCCTGCCCTTAAGCGTAACACGCCGGAACAGGAACACCTCCTTCATTCGGAGACTGCAGCGAATTACCAAAGATCAGCAGAGACTCCTGGTGGACTCCCTCTCAACAAGCAAGGGCTGAAGCACCTGCTGCTCGTCTATTTCTCTTTCCCCGTCAATCAGCTTCAGGAGCCTCCTGGTGCCCAGTTCTACCATCTTGTCTATAGGCTGGTGCACCGTCGTAAGTGCCGGATGTACGATGGAGGCAGTTTCTATATCATCATACCCGACCACAGAAATATCTCCAGGCACGGAAATATTGTGCTGCCGAAGGATACGGAGGACTCGCAAAGCTTTGTAATCATTCGAGGCAAACAACGCTGTAGGCCGGTCGCTCTCCCTGAGCAGCCGGACAAGGGGTTCACACGTACCCTGGTGCCACAACTCCTCACTCTGCTTTATAATACACCGGTCTTCCAAATGCAAATTCCTGGCCTGAAATGCAGCCCTGAATCCTTCGAACCGGGTTCTTTCAGCTTCGGTAAAATCTGATGTTATAAAAGCTATATTTGTATGCCCCAGGCTGAACAGGTAGTCTGCTACCAGTCTTCCGCCATATTCGTTGTCCAGATTTACTGCAGGGATAGGATATCCCTTCACCATCCGGTCTACCAGGACAAGAGGAATTTCTTCTTTCGATTTAAAGTTAAGAATACTCGTTGCATCTTCCTGGATACCGATACACAGGATACCGTCAACATTCCTGTATTTGAGTCCTGTAAGAAAAGACTCTTCCACTACCGGATCGTTGTCGGCATTACAGATAATGGTGGTGTATCCCATTTTCCTGAGTATTCTCTCGGTGTGCCAGCACGCCTGGGCGTAATAGAGATTCCGGACATCCTGAATGATCAGTCCGATTGTCCTGGTCCGTTTTGTTGCCAGGGACCTGGCAATTTCATTAGGCTTATAATCCAGGGCATCGATTGCATCGAGGACGGCTTTTTTTGTTTTCGTAGAAACGGTACCACTCTTATTGAGGACCCTGGAGATCGTACTCTTAGATACATTGGCGATTTTTGCTATTTCGTTAATGGTTATCTTACCCATAGACCTTTATGAAACCGGTTTTATTAAAAACCTCCAAACATTTTACTTTCTCATCTCCAACTTAACGCTCTAAGATGTAATGTATTACTTAAAAACAAATTAAAGCGCTCATTTTAACCATACTGATTCTACAGAGCTACATAAGGTCAGACAAAACCGGTTTTACTATGCATTATTCTAACGTAAAGGAACCAGTTTGTCAATATTCTTATAGTGCTTTACGCTTTACCTTCCAGTCTTACCGCTTGTAGTAACGAAGAATACAACAGGTTTGTATTCAGCGGAATGGTTAAAATTGACCTGTTATTACACGGAATTGACTAAATGTTTACTTTTATCTATCTTTATCTCTATGATTTTTAAAGATATCGCCTTCTTCTCTTCCGGACCGGGAAACCCTGTACCTTCCTGGGAGTTCAATCTCCACTCACATGTTCACCAGGACTACCAACTCTACTACTTCATCCAGTGGAAAGGAAACATAACAGTAGAACGCACCTCCTATACCATATCCGGCGGCTCCGCAGTCCTCACCTTCCCTTACGAAAAAACCAGGCTGCACTTAGGTCCGGCATTCGATGCTTACTTCTACCGGGTCATCTTCATCCTGGAGCCGGAGGACTCGGGTTTCAAAGAGTTCTTAAGTGAAGTGTTTCTGCATGCCAGGGTATTTCAGGTTCCAAAGAATACAAGGTTTTTTATCGAACAGATAAAAAAGAACATCAGTTCCTCCCGTTCCTACATGCTCACTGCCGCATCTCATCAGTTGAAAGGATTCTTCTATGAATGCACATCTGTTTTTGATACCACGGTCCATACTCCTCTCCACAATGTCCATGTAGACAAAGCGCTTAAAATAATGGATCGAAACCTGAATGAGAAACTCACTCTATCGAAATTAGCCCGGGAACTGAATATATCGGAAGAGTATCTCATCAGGCTCTTTAAAAAAATCACCGGCATGTCTCCCATGAAATACTATAACAGGTTGAAAATCGAAAAAGCCACTTCCCTCCTTACTCAAGACAATCTGCCGGTACACGTGGTGGCAGCCCAGCTGGAATTCGCCAGCGAATCACATTTCAGCAGATCGTTTAAAAAATTCATGCAATTAAGCCCCAGTGACTACAGGACCGGTTATATCCGCCTTTTGGAGATGAGAAACCAGTACTCCCGTGAAGAGTTATCCGTTGCCAACGAGTTTATCCAGAATCTGATCGATTCCACACCGGATCTCATTTTTTATAAAGACACAAACGGGACGATTATCGGATGCAACAAAGCCTTCAGTGAACTGATGGGGCTGCCAAAGGAGAGGATCGTCGGACAGGGTGATTACGATCTTTTCCCGGAAGAGATGGCCAGGTTTTTCTATGACAGGGACCAGACTGTTATCAGACACAAAAAACCGGCAACAAATACAGAATGGATGTACTATGCCAACGGAAGAAAGAGGCTGTTTGAAGTAACAAAAGCTCCTTATTTCGACAGCCAAGGGAATGTGCGGGGAATCATCGGAATAAGCAGGGATGTTACCGACCGCGTGAAGGTAACCCACACCCGTTCCTGACCGGCCCTTATGTAATGATGATTTTCACGAAAAACTGCTCCTGTAATTGACACGGGGATACAGCTCCTTTTATACTTAGTGCGTTAAGCGTGATATAAACAGTATCAGTTTGAGCTATCATCTATGATGTCCTGTAACCAGAGGTATATATGAAACTCGATCAGAAACGACTGGACCTTGCAGCAAAATCTGTCCGTATTCTCGTGACGGACGCAGTGGAAACTTCTACAACCGGGCATCCCGGTATGGCATTGGGGTTTGCTGATGTCGGAGCAGTGTTGTACGGGGAAATCCTGAACCATTACAATAAAAAACCGAACTGGATCAATCGCGACCGGTTTGTCCTCTCCGCCGGTCACGGAGCGATGCTCCAATATTCCCTCCTTCACCTTGCAGGTTTCGGGCTTCCGAAAGAAGAACTCATGAGATTCCGCCGGGCAGGGTCCCAATGCCCGGGCCATCCGGAATACGGCCATACACCGGGTATCGAAACGACGACGGGTCCTCTCGGCGCCGGTTTTGCCACGGCAGTCGGAATGGCTGTAGCAGAAAAAAAACTGCGGTACAGGTTCAATACGAAACGGCACTGCATTATCGATCATTACACATACGTAATCGTGGGCGACGGGTGCCTCATGGAAGGTCTTTCCGCCGAAGCCGCCTCCCTGGCGGGTCACCTTAAGCTTGGAAAACTGATCGCCTTCTGGGATGACAATAAAGTTTCCATTGAAGGGTCCACCGATATCACATTTACCGAAGATGTGTGCGCCCGTTTCCGGGCATACGGATGGCAGACCCTTAAGGGAAGCGCCCACGATGTGCAGCAGATCTACGACCTGGTGGAAAAGGCCAAATCGGACCAGGACAAGCCGTGCCTTATCAAATTGACTTCGATCATCGGGAAAGGCGCCCCGACCATGCAGGGAAATCACAAGGTGCACGGTGCCCCTGTCGGCTGGGACGAAATAAAAGCGATGAAACGGAATTTCGGCGCTCCGGAAGATGAAACCTTCTACGTCTTCTCCGAAGCGGTGGACTACTTTGCGGAAAAAGAGAAAGAATGGAAAAAGAAGTACCAGTCTTGGGTAGAACTGTACAACGAATGGAAGGCTGAAAACCCGCAAGATGCACGGGAAATAGACGCATGGTTCGAGTACGGCCGGCCGTATTATCAGGAAGCAAGGCTCCCTGAATACGCCGGGGGTGATTCCGAAGCAGCCAGGTCCACCAGCGGCCGTGTTCTTTCCGCCTATTCCGACGTAGTGCCTAACCTTATCGGCGGTTCAGCAGATTTGGGACCCACCACGAAAACCGAGCTGCCGGAGCACGGTGAGTTCAGCCACGATAACATTGCAGGCAAAACTATCCGCTTCGGTGTACGGGAACACGCCATGGCGTCAATTGCCAGCGGCATCACCCTGCACGGAGGATTCCGGGTGTATGCCGGAACCCTGGTGCAGTTTGCCGACTACATGCGTCCGGCTATCCGTCTGTGTGCTCTTATGGGGCTTCCGGTTATCTACATCCTCACCCACGATTCGATCTACATGGGAGGTGACGGGCCCACCCATCAGCCTATCGAGCACCTGGCATCCTTGAGGGTTATCCCGGGCCTCAAAGTACTCCGGCCGGGAGACCCCCAGGAGACTGTGGAAGCCTGGACCATGGCCATGGAGCATCTGGAAGGACCTACCGCGCTGGTACTCTCACGGCAGGATCTCCCGGTGTATAATAAGCATGATCCGAACTGGGAAAAAAGTATGCGTAAGGGTGCCTATATAGTCCGGGATTCTGATGGAACTCCTGAGGTCATCCTGGTTGGTTCGGGATCGGAAGTCGGAATGTGTCTGGAAACGGCTGCGCTCCTTCCGGATAAAAAGATCCGTGTTGTCTCCATGCCGGACAGGGAAGCCTTTCTTTCTCAGGATAGTGCTTTTAGAAACATGGTCCTTCCGGCAGGACCTCCTGTTTTCACTGCAGAAGCCGGGGTAAAATCCGGCTGGGAAGGGATTGCCGCTTCCAGGGACCACATCTTTTCTATAGACCGGTTCGGCGTATCCGGCCCGGGAAATGAAGCTGCGGACTACCTGGGATTTACCGTGGAAAAATTCGCCGGGCTGATTCGATCATTGTAAATGCGGCTTCCGAGGGCATATCAATATTTTTTTATTCCCTCATCGTGAAAGAAGTATTATAATAGGCAGGTTGTGGCTCAAGATGTTACTAGTGCGGTCCCTAAAATAAGTAGCCTGCATAGCAGCAGACTGCCTCCCCGCTATGCGGGTTTTATTAAATCCGGCGCCCGCGGTTTCACTGTACCCCTTATTGCCGTTTCCCTCTCTATTGCCATCGTGTTGTCGGTAACCGTTCTGTCGGTCATCAAGAGACAAATCAGTTACAAGGTGGAAGAATCACTCCAGGCCGTTCTGCAGACCACGGGTAAGAACATGGACAGCTGGATCACCGACCAGATAAGGGATATCAACGAGTGGACCATGTCCAAGGAGGTCTTGAACCTCGCCGCCGCACAGTTGAACCTGTATCAGGAAAACATCGACGAACCTCACGTTGCCGACATTCTACGAAGCAGTCCTTACCTGGAAGAGTTGCGCCGGTTTTTCCGTCCGCGCCTGGAGGAACATCAATACGAAGGTATCTTCATTATCAGTCCCGATTTCGTCAACATCGCCTCGATGCGGGATAATAACATAGGCGAAGTAAATCTTCTGTCAATTTACAGCTACGAGAACCTGCTGGAAAATATTTTTAACGGTAAAAGTCAGATAACCCTTCCGGTCAAATCGGATGTTCCGCTGGAAACTGAAGATGGCAGGATGCTCGAGAGTGCGCCCACGATGTTTACAGCGGCACCGCTTTACCGTGAGGGGAAGGATGAGGTCATCGCTGTACTCACCGTCAGGATCAATCCGGACCGAGGATATTCCAACATTACTGAATTCGGCCAATTCGGCTATTCAGGTGAAACCTATGTTTTCAACGGTCAGGGCACCCTCATTACCGAAAGCCGGTTCGACGACTCTTTGAGGAACCTTGGATTAATAGGAGAGGGAGAGCGGAGTATCCTGAACATCCAGGTAAGGGACCTGGGAAGAGAGCTGACGGCTGAAATTGCTGCACCGGAACACAGACATGGACCGAATCTAACCAGAATCGCGGAGGAAGTAATCCATTCCCAGCATGTATTGACCGATCCAGTATCCATCCTGGAACCGTACAGGGACTACCGGGGCGTGTTGGTCGTTGGAACCGGTTTTTGGAACCCGGACATCGGGTTCGGCATGGTGACCGAGATGGATACTCAGGAAGCTTTTGCCTCTTACACGATAATCCGCTGGGTCGTTATCACCGTGTTGGGATTCACCATCACCGTCTTCCTCATCTTGTCTCTCCGGATCAACAATCTGCGCCTTAAGGCCCTCGACTCGAATCCCCTCACCCGGCTGCCGGGAAACAGGGCTGTAACCGAAGCAATCACCCGGGCCATCAATATGGAACGGGGATTGGCTGTCGTATACTGTGACCTGGACAACTTCAAAGCATACAACGACCATTATGGATTCGCCCTGGGCGACAGGGTAATCCAGTTTACTGCAAATACAATCGTAGATGTTTTCCAGAAACTCAAGCCGGAATACGGTTTTGTCGGCCATATCGGTGGAGATGATTTCATGTTTATCGTAGACGCCGAGACGATCACCGAAATCAGCGACAGGATCGGGCACCAATTTGACCGAGGCATCGAAGACTTCTATTCCAGTGAAGACCTGGACAAGCGGTCTATCATCGCCAAGGATCGAAAGGGCAGCATACAGAAGTTCCCGATCATGACCTTGAGCATGGCCGGCGTCGATCTTCGCAAGCAGGCCTTTGCTCACCATCTCGAGCTTTCCGAGCGCTGCGTGGACTTAAAAAAGAAAGCTAAGGCCATATCCGGCAGTGTTCTTTTTCTGGACCGGCGTATCGATGACAACGAGTGATGTTGATTAGAACTGCAAGGACCGCCTAGGTCCTCTTCGCCTTCAGGTGCCCCTCTTCCTCGCGGATCTGTTTTAAGGCTTCCACGTACTCCCTGTCAAAGGTAGCACAGCCGACGTTCAGCTGCCGGATGAGGAGTTCTATACAGTTGTCACAGGCGGTACACCATTTGATGTTCTTCTCCCTGTTTTCCATTAGTTTCAGCGGAATCTGGCCGTCCGCCAGGGACTGGCGGCCTAAAGCAATCATGTCGGTTACACGGTCCCGGATATTCCTGCCCGCCCAGTATAGGAGGGTATTTTCCTCCTTTTTCCGGGCCTGGAGCTGGTTGTTTCCATTGTTCAGGACAGAGTAAGCGGATCCGATTACGACGGTTTCCGGCTTAAGGGTGTCCCGGACTGCCTTCTGAAAGGTGAAGTGGAGATAGCAGTCGTCAGGAACCTTTCTGTCCGGCTGAGAAAGGGCCAGTGTGATAGAAGGACTTCCGGCGGAAACGATGATGAACGAAGCACCCCGTTCCTCCATACCCTTAACGAGCTTCAAGGATTCGGAGATATCCATCACCGGAGAATCCGGTCCTGCGCTTCCCTGTCCGCCGGGGAATCCTTCCCAGACGGACACTTTGGAACCCACTATGAAGTTGGGATTATTGATTTCCTTGTGGATCCGTTCGTACACTTCGAAGGTGAAGCGGGTCCTGTTTTCAAAGGAACCTCCATACTTCCACTTACGGTCGTTGTAAGGACGTACCAGCTGAGACCCCAGATAGCCGTGACAGTTCTTGAAATCGATACCGTCTGCCCCTGCATCATGGGCGATCCTGGCAGCGGTAACGAACTGGTCCATGGTCTTTTCGATATACGCTTCATCTATGACATCACCGCCGAACCCGGCCAGAGGTTTTACGCACACCCTGCGGGAAAAATCAGGATGGCTAAGCTCTCCGGAGTGGGTAAGCTGCAGGATGAGCAACGGCTCGTGGTTCACCGCTTTTACTTCAGAAACGAATTTCTCCAGTGCCTTCCGGTTGCGGGGTTCTACGGAAAGTTGATACAGCCGCCCCCTGCTCTCATACGTTACGGTAATTGCCTCCAGATCGATGACACCGGCGCCCCCTTCCGCAAGCCGTTTATACCGGCGCAGGGTCTTTTCCGTAGGGTTCCCTTCCTTGTCGGAATCACAGCACTCCATGGCATTGATAACGAACCTGTTCCGGGCCGTCAGGTTGCCGATTTTGATCGGTTCGAATAAATTTGCATACACTTCATTCATCTCGAGGCTCTCCTTGTTCTCTTAGTGTAATCCACGCGGTATTGTACGACTCATCTGCCGGTGGGTAAATCATAGAAAAGTAAGAGGGTTTTCCTAGTTATTTACTAGGGTGAATACCTGTTCAGAGAAGATGCAGCGAGATCAAATGAGAGTAGAGATTCTCCTTTGTATTTGACAGACCAAGTTTTTCCCGAATCTTCAGGCGGTGAAATTCCACCCCTTTTACGGATATCCCCAGGAGAGTAGATATTTCCTTACTCGTTTTTCCGTCCCTGATAAAACCGGCAATCTCAAGTTCCCGCTGGGTGAGCCCGGCGGCATTCAGGTTCAGTTTCTTAAGAAAGGGGGATGTAATCTGCTTAAGCCGTTCTTTAAGCATCATCAGCAGTTCTCTACACGATTCGCTGTCAACTTCACATTTCAGCCGGTCTACCAGGGGATCCACCAGAGTCTTCATGTTCTGGACCACTGCACCAGCAAGCTGTTCCTCACTTTTTTCGCGGTGCTGTAGGATCACTTTCAGTGCTGTTTCCTGTTCCTGAAGAGTTTTATCCTTAAGCTGAAGCCGTTTTTTCAGGTTGTCGATGACCGTCTCTTCTTCCTGCTGAAGGGTGACATCCCTGACATACTCCACGACACCGAACATCTTGTTCTGATCATCATAGAGGGGGAACACCGACAGCTCCTGGCGCCCCTTCACCGCTCCCGGCACTTCAAAGGGAACGATGCCCGTATTCGATTTGCCGGACATGATCGCCTCCAGGGTGGGACAATGCTCACAGGGACGAATATTGTCGTGGTAAATCTGGTAACATTTCTTGCCTACCAGGGGCCGCTTATGTGAGTACCACCTCTCAATCGTATAGTTGACCCCCAGGATGGTAAAATCCAGGTCCAGGATGCTGATGCCATCTCTTGAAGAATTGAATACATAAGTAAAGAATAGCTCGAACTCTTTGAGCATTTCCCGATAATTATTATGAGTAACCGCGTTTGAAGAGTGGTTGTACAGCCAGTTCTTTAGATAATCCAGATCGCTCATAGTGGCATTCGTAGTAACCAGGAGTTTACCACAGTAATAATTGTTGATAAAGGTTGTAATATCTAAATGATGGTCATCAAAAACAAGCACACCCTGGATATGCTCGAAAAAATGGTCCGGAAAAAAACCGGGAAGCTCTGTGAAGAAATTACCAGAGCTAAAATCCAGGCGCTCGAAATGGGAGTAAAGGAAAAGAAATACCGGTCACTCTTCGAAAATGCACCGGACGGCATCATCCTCATAGACCAGGAAGGGACTATCCTGGACTGCAATAGAAAAGAATGCGAACTCCTCGGCCGGGAAAGATCCGAATGCCTGGGTAAAAAAGTGACTGACTTTCTTTCGCCTCAATCCCGCACCTTTTTCGACCTGAAACTACCGGCACTGAAGGGGATCGGAAGTATCGAAGTGGAATCGGAGATCATTATGAAAACCGGAAAAACGGTTCCCATCTGGCGGAACATGACCGCCCAGTACGGCGATGACGGCCGCTTTACCGGAGCAATTATCCATACACGTGACATTACAGACCGTAAATACCTCGAAGAGGAGCTGAAAAAAGCGAACAGAAAACTGGAAGAGCAGTCATTCCAGGACGGCCTTACCGGTATCGCCAACCGCAGGGCATTCGACGAACATTTTTCCAGAGAATTCAGCCGGATGCGCAGGCTCAACAAGCCACTTTCTTTAGTGTTCTGTGATATCGACTATTTTAAACACTACAACGACTTCTACGGTCACCAGAAAGGCGATTCCTGTCTTGAACGGGTGGCCCGTATCCTTAAATCTGCCGTCCGCAGGCCGGGAGATCAAGCCGCCCGGTACGGCGGAGAAGAGTTCACGGTTATATTTTCCGATACGGAGACTCAGGCGGCCGCCGACCTGGCGGAAATACTGCGCCGGTCCATACAGGGGTTGGCAATCCCTCACAAGGCTTCCAAAATAGATACGGTGGTAACTGCCAGTTTCGGTATTGCCGGCATCATTCCTTCCCGGGAAACCCGGATGGAAGAGCTCATTGCGCTTGCTGATGCCCGGCTCTACTCGGCCAAACGGACAGGACGGAACAGGGTGATCCACTACTGATACGTTCCGTATTCCTCCGCTGCTTCCATCATTGCATTGATGTTTTCCACAGGCGTACCCGGGGCGATATTGTGGCCGTCCATCATCACATACCCGGAGCACTCCTGGAAAACCCGAAGGTTTTTCCTGCAGTCCCGGCGAACATCCTCAGGTGTTCCCTCGTACAGTTTTGCCGTATTTATACCACCTAAGAGTTGGATTCTGCCTCCCATGATATCCCGGAGTTTCTCCTTGTCGGTCTGGTAGCTGAATCCAAGATACCGGTCTATACCGATATCATCAGCCCAGAATTTCAGAAGATGATCTGCCTTACCGCAGTTATGGGCTTGCACTTTGCAGTTCCTGGATGTAATAAAACCGGCGAGCTTACTAAAGGCGGGAACCATGAATTCCCGGAACTGGTCCGGTGACATCTGTGCCGTTCCGTCATCCCCGATATGGATGATATTTTCGTAATAGTCGCTGCAGAAAGCCATCTTCCCGTTATCCAAAGCAAGAACCGCCTCGATCCACTCTATCGATTTATCGACGATGATATCCAGCAGTTCCTTTACCCACCCCGGCTTGTCGTAAAGGTCCATGGAAAATTTTTCCACGCTGCACAGGTCTCCGGCAAGAGCGGCTATACCGATCACCCCGGCGCCGCCGGGATACACGAAATCATCGGCAGCGATCTCCATTCCATCCGAAAACACGACAAGATAACCGGCAGCGGCATCTTTCATACGCCGGTAGTAGTCTATCATTTTCCCATGGAAGCCGCCATGCACAACATCACAGGATTTCAGTTTTTCAAGATCATCATCCTTTTCCAGCATGTGAGGACGTGTAACCCAGGGTGAATCGTTTTTCGGGAAAGACGTTTCCCCGCCGAAGGCGCTCACATCCTCCACCCACATGAAATCAGGATAGACCACGATATTATGAAAATCAGACCTGATGTTCTCCAGTATCCATTTCTGTCCATAAAGCTGTGCCTCCAGCATTACTTTCGGATCACTGAAGTACGGGCTGAAATCGTTTTCATACCCTATCAGCGGCAGCCAGTAGCGGGAACCGATATACTGAAGCACCGGTACTCTGTCCGGTTGTTTGAACTGCATGGTGGTGTCCCAGCGTTTCTTCCTCTTTAACAGCTCTTCATAGGGAATATTGATTTGTATCCGGTTCATAGAGGATACCTTCCGTATTTTTCACATGCCAGGTGCATGGTAATGGCATTCGTAACCGGTACATCTTCCATAATCCCGTTACACGTAGTCAGCACAAAACCCCCACCCCTTCCGACATCCTGTATCATCGCTTTTACCGTCTGATCCACTTCCCAGGGGGTCCCGAAAGGCATCAGCCGGCTGATGTCTACATTTCCGATTAGAGAAAACTTTTTTCCATACCGCTTCTTGATTTCCCGGATATCGTTCCCGGCAGACGGCTGCATCGCATGGAGCGCATCAACACCGAGATCAGCAATCATATCCAGGGTCAAGGTCTGATTTCCACAGGTGTGGAGCACCACCGGCACACCCAGCTTGTGTACTTCATCCACGATTCGTTTCTCATACTGAAAGTCGAACTCCCAAAGAATTTCCGGTGAAATAAAGGGGCCCTGGTTGAACGCGAAATCATTAGCCAGCCAGATGCAGTCTGCACCCCTTTTAACCGCTTCTTTCGCAATGTCGATCTGAAGGTCCGCCAGCCGGTCCATGAGCAGTTTCAGTTTATCAGGATAATCATAGATATAACTCATGTATTCGTTAAAACCTACCAGGAGATAGATCTTGAAAAACCCGGTGTCCAACTGGCACACAGTAAAAAGATCTGTTTCATTGACCCACCGCTCCAGGTTATCAAAAGAAAAATCATCTACCGAAGGGAATTGGTACTCTTCGGCTCTTGTAATGTCCGCGACAGGAGGTTCAAGCTCTTCCGTGGAGTGAGGCGCGGCTATCACTTTCCCGCCCCATACATCCTTGATAATCGGGTACCCTTCATCAGTTTCCCCCATCCGGGTAAGAGGTTCCCTCGGGAATACATGGGCAAAATCGAACCCCAGGAATTCCCGCAGCTTACTGTGGCGTTCGAAGAACCTGTCGGAAAATGATTCAGTCATCCAGTATACGAGAAAATTTCCTTTCTCTTCGGGGATTCGGTCACCGAAAATGCCTTCCGCGATCTTCGGATCGACCGTTACATCCCCATGGGGTACTTTGTCCGGGATCTCCTTCTCATACAGAACACTCAGCATTCTTTCCTTGTGAGTCATATTCAGCTCCTTGCACTACGATCATAATAAGTGTAATACGTTTTATAATCCGTGTAGAGTAAATGAAGGGGTACCTCATCCTCATCGATTTCCGGAAACCTGCCCATAGGATCAAAAAAGCGGTTGTCTACGAAATCATCATTTACCCGGCTCACCTCACCAACGAGAACAGTTTCCTTTCCTTCTTCTCCCCAGAACTTGTGGTAGAGTTTTTGAGGCAGGCAGATCGATTCACCCGGCTTCAGAGTGACTATCCCCCCGGCAGGAACACGGGTTTTTACACCGTCCAGCCTTATGAATACATCGTCCCTGGATAATCCTTCCTCTTCATCGGAATTCCAGAGCTGGATAACCAGGTTGCCGCCCCCCCTGTTGATGATGTCTTCCATTTTCTGATAGTGAAAATGGGTTGGCGTGACCTGAGCCTCTTCCACGATGAGAATCTTCTCCGCATACACTTTCCCTTGTTTCTTTTCCAATTCCTTCATCGTCCCGTTCCTGATGGTGAACATGAAGAGCCCGCATCTGTAATAATCACCCTTCCCAAAATCGGTAATATCCCATCCCAGCTGGGCATCGATAATTTCGAAACATTCCGGACCCTTTGTTTTCCATTCTTCCGGTGTCCATGTCGCAAATGGAGGAAGGAGAAAATGCATCTGCTTAAGAAAGGAAAGACCGTTCCGCATAAGGGTGTTGATCTCAGATCGTTTCATGTCTCTTTCTCCTGCATGATCCCGTCGACTTACGCACAATGAGTTCTGTTGGTATGTGGATCATCTTCTGGCGAGGTTCTTTTCCGCTTATCTTTTCGAACAGGATCTGTACCGTTTCTTCGCTTATCTTCTGTAAACTCTGCCTTACCGTTGTGAGGGGAATTTCTGAAATTGAAGAAAAAATCACGTCATCATACCCGGCGATAGATACGTCCTCCGGGACTTTGTACCCCAGGTCTTTTATCGCTCTTTTAGCCCCCAGGGCCATTACATCATTCACAGCAATGACGGCATCAACGTTTTTCTCCGCCACTATATTTTTTGTCAGTGAATAGCCGCATGCAAAGTCAGGTTTCCTGCACGTAACAATCCTCTCTTCCCTGAATTCCAGGTTATGAGCTGCAAATGCTTTTTTGTACCCCTCAATACGCAGCCTGGACGGAATTACTTCTGTTTCGGATGTAACCAGGATATAGATATCTTCGTGGCCTAATTCGATCAGGTACGATACCAGTTTAAACGATCCATCCTCCAGGTCGGACATGACACATTCGCACGCAACTTCAGGATAATAGGTGGTGCAGAAAATGTAGGGAATGTTATGGGTATCGAGCTGCTGGAAATATGAAAAATCATGACGCATCATAACGGTGGGTACAATGATGACACCGTCCACCCTCTTCCCGATAAAATCACTGATTATGCGTTCTTCCAGCTCCAGGTCGTCGTTAGAAACCGAAAGGATAAGATTACATCCCTGACGAAGTACATACTCGTCTATGTACCGGGTAAGAGTTCCGAAAAAAGGGTTCTCTATATCGGTAATCACCAACCCGATAGTGTGGGTTTTCTGCATGGCCAACCCCCGGGCAATGAAATTCGGGGTATATCCCAACTTCATCGATGCTTCCAAAACACGCTGCCGTGTGTCCGCGTTTACACCGGGCCGGTTGTTCATAACCAGAGATGCCGTTGCTTCAGATACTCCCGCTGTTTCTGCGACGTCTTTTAGTTTAATCATGTTGTTTAATCACTGATCTTTAGTTTATAAATAGTGTTGTCCTGCTGATACACAAGAAGCATGTGTTCGCCGTCCCATTCAATATCCCTGATTCCACCTCCCTTTTTAGGCCCCTTTATGAATCCTGTCAGTTCACCTTCCGGCGTTATCCGCATGATCCTGTTTGCCCCTTTCGAAGCAGCCCAGAAATTCTCTCCGTCCCAGGTGAGGCCCATATCCGGCGGCGGTGTGATTTTCCGAAGAGATATTTTACCCAGTTCGTTACCCTTTGTATCCAGCTTGTACAGGTGCTTGTCGCTCCAGTGAAGGACATAGATATACTTATCCACCAGGGTTATCCCGACAGGGATAAGCTGGTTCACGCTTGGTACGCCGAAAATCTTTTTTATCTTTCCTTTCTTTGTAAACTGGTAGATCATCCCTTCATTCCAGAGGTTTGCCCAGATTGTCTTCCCGTCCGATGTGATATTGGTCATACCGAAGTTATGAATATCATCCAGGCTTGTCACGGGAACCGGGAACGATGAAAGTATACTCCCATCGTGATCCAGTTTAACGATCTTCCATTCCAGGGGACTGCTCTGGTAGGTAATCACCCAGATATTCTTACCGTCCCAGGCGACTCCGTCCATCTTAAGATCCAGGTTGGTAATAGTTTCGACTACTTCGGCCTGCTGTGCAGCGCCACCGGCACAGAAGACCGTCATAAAAAGAACTCCTATTACGGCGGTATACATGAATCTGAAACGTCCCTTCATACCCTTCCTCCTGTTATTTTCCTGTGATCAATTATTACATTTTCAGACCTGTCAGAGTCATCCCTTTTATCAGGCTCCGCTGGGCAAAGGCGAACACGATCATCACAGGGATTACGGCAAGAGCTGCCCCGGTAACAATCATGTCATACCGTTTTGCGTGTTGAAACGTAAGCGCGGCGATGGCCAGGGGAAGCGTCTGCATTTCCTGATTGGATATGACCATGAGGGGCCACCATAGTTGATTCCAGGTCCACAGAAAAGTAAAAACCCCCACCCCTCCCATCCCTGCTCCGGACAGGGGAACCATAATCTTAGCATAAATCCACATATTAGAAGCACCGTCGATACGGGCCGCCTCGATCAAATCAAAAGGGATTCCCTCCATAAACTGGCGCATCATGAAGATTCCGAAAGGACTGATACAGAGCGGAAGAATCAGCCCGAGATAACTGTTCTGTAAGCCGATTTTTGAAATGAACAGGTACATCGGCAGAACAAGAATCGCGAAGGGGATCATGAGGCCCGACAGACAGATTATGAAAATCAGCTCTCTTCCCGGAAACTTGAATTTAGTAAACACAAATCCGGAAAGGCTGCTGGTAAATATAGCGATTACCGTGATGCTCGTGGAAACTATGATACTGTTTACGAAAAACCGCCAGAAATGGAGGCGCTCAAAAATCGTTGTATAATTTGCAAAGGTGAATTTCTCCGGAAAAAAGGTGGGAGGCATCTTGATAATTTCCAGGGCCGGTTTAAATGACGAAAGCATCATCCACAGAAAGGGAATGATAAAAACAAGAGAGATGAGCAAGAGGACAATGTGCATAATGCCATGACCGATGATTTCCCGTTTCCGCCGCGAAAGCCGTACATAATTCAGTACCATTTCAATACTCCCATTTCGGTCTCAACACCTTGAATTGCAGCAATGTCAGTATCATTACAATTACAAGCATGACCGTGGCAGTTGCAGTTGCCTTGTCGATGTGCATTCTCAACATTCCTTCATTATAAACAAGGAGACTTAAGACATAGCTGGAATACCCCGGACCGCCGGAAGCCCCGCCGGTCCCTCCACCGGAGGAGGTCATCACGAAGATGAAGTCGAAGAACTGAAATGCATTTATCATGGTATAGATGGTGATAAAAACAAGGGTGTGCCCGAGAAGGGGAAGCTTGATCGAGAAGAACGTCCTCAGTGCCCCGGCGCCATCCACCCGGGCGGCTTCTACAAACTGGCTCGGAAGGCTCATTATTCCCGCAAAAAAGATAAGGGTCGTGAATCCAATGTATCCCCAGCTGTCTGTCACAATGACGCAGAAAATCGCCTGTTTTGAACTGCTCAGGAAAGGCTGCCGCTGCAGTCCCAGTTTGGACAGAATTTCGTTGAAGAGCCCGAAACTGGGCTGATAGAAATACGTAAACAGGATGCCGATCGCCGTTGCCGAACAGAGGGCAGGAAGGAAAACAAAGAAGATATAAAACTTGTGCCCCTTTTTCAGGTATTCCAGGCAGAGAGCAAAAACAAGACCAAAGGGCACGACAATCGCCACCTTGAGGGTTACATAGAGAAAGGTATTGGCGAGAGCTCTCTTAAAACGGGGGTCGGTTGTAAAAAGCTCCACATAATTCCTCAAACCGACAAATGTACTCTCTTTCGGATTTTCAGCGACCCACAGGTGAAAAGACGCGAAAATCGAATAGATAACCGGATAGTACATAAAGAGAACATACCAAACAAGTACAGGGGCAAGGACGACGATGGGAAAAAGGTACTTGTTCTTAACAAACTTACTCTCTGTCATGAATGGAAGGCTCTCCTTATTTGTCGTTCCTGTATACACCCGGGATTCCGGGACCCCCTTACGGGGGTCCCGGAACCATTTTTACAACGTTTTTTCAGAGTTCCAGCCCGGGAGGGAGGCTGTCATAATAGATCACGGTCTTCGGCGCATTGGGGTATTTAGCCCTTGTCCTGGCATCCTGCACGTTCAGTTCGGTTTCCATCTTTCTGAGTGCCTCATCCAGCGAAATATCGTTGTGCAGATATGCATCGATATTCGGCCATAGTATATCATAGAGCATTACATCGGCATCGATGAACGGACCCCAGTATCGGTACCGGCCTGCTTTCATGGCTTCGATAACCGGCGCTAAGTATGCTCCCTTACCTGTTTTATAGTAATCATGGTTAAAGGAAAGGCTTTTAAGGGGTGAAAGGCCGGGGTTGGCGTCCAGGAAGAGGAGCTGGCCTTCCTCGGAAATGAGAAACCGGAGAAACTCGAAGGTCGCATCCTTTTCTTTACCCGAGACGTAACTGGGTACAACCACATTCCAGGTATCGGTATGATTGATGGGAGGTTTTTTCCCGCTCAGGGACGGTTTCATGATGAACCCGAAATCCAGGTCCGGGTAGAGGGACTCTGCGAAGGGAAGGAACTCGGGCCACATAAAACCCATGGAAGTGAGGTTCTGACTCAAGGCGCTCAGCGTATCAGGGAGTTCCACGCTGTCCAGATTATACTTGTAGAACAGATCGTGGAAAAACTGCAGTACCTGTCTTGCCTCTTTTGTCTGGAGTGTGAATTTCTGAGCATCATTGTCCCAGAATTCGCCGCCGATATCCGCAATATAACTGTAGAAAAACATGGGATCATTTGATTCCTGGAAGGAGAGTCCTCCTCTGATAATCCGGTCGCCGTCATATTTCACCAGTTTTTTTGCATATTCCAGAAGCTGGTCGACACTCTCGAACTCTTCGAGTACCGGGAGTCCTGCTTCCTTCAAGTGGTCTACGTTAACGATAAGCCCTGCATCACCTGGGGGATCAGGTATACCGATGGCCCATATCTTCTCGTCGATATGACACTGAATGTAGTTCTCAGGGAGAAAATCCCTCTTCACCTGCTCTGTTGTTACTACATCCGGCGATAGTGGAAGCAGGTTCCCGGGTACCACCCATTCGGTAATCGTCGTACCGGGTGTTGTAAATGCCTGGGCACCTTTTTTCGCACTCAAAGCAGACCGCATTTTCGATACCATTTCAGCCTGTCCCGGCTGCGGTTCCAGGATAACTTCGATATCAATCTGACGGCTGTTGAATTCTTCGATTACGTTGGTAAAGCCGTTCACATGGGGATCAAAAGCCATGCACCATATGGTTATTTTGACCTTTTCCTGTTTGGCAGGGGACGTTTCGGTTTCCTTTTCCTGTTTTCCTCCCGCAATAGCAGAGGATAAGCCGGTAAACAGGAAAAGAACAGCAAGCACAACTACCAGAAAGCGTTTGGTTTTCATCGTTCTCTCCTTTTGAGAATAGTTTATTAAAACGCTTTAATTAAAGCGTTTTAAATAGTGTATCACACCTTTTCCACTTGTCAACATTTATTATCATTGAATTTAAAAACAGCCATATTCAATATTATTATCATAATTCCTTGTAATGACATTACTTATTACATTTTACTCTCTCTGGTGAATTTATTATTATATTTATTTTTTCTTTTTAGTTGACAGATTCCATCTTGAATTATATTCTTTTTCAAGCGCTTTAACTGCGTTTGTCTTATTTTTTGTGATGTATTGAAAATTTAGCTATATTGATATATGCACTATGGTAGACGTTAAGAATCCATAAAGGAGCATCTCATGCCAGACTCAAAAGAAATCATGCAAAAAGCCAACGACCTGGGAGTGATTATCCCGGCGTTCAATGTCGCCCACCTGCCGATGACCGAACCGATTATCCGTGCTACCCGGGACCAGGACTCCTTCGCCCTGGTGGAAGTATCCAGGGTGGACTGGGAGAAAATGGGGGCCCAGAGTTACGCCGCTGTATATAAAGAATATATGAAGTTTGAAGACAGGAACCACGTACGCCTTCACCTGGACCACGTTCCGGCAATCGATGAAGACGGGAACAAAGTAGATTACAGGGCTATTATCGAGGACGCCCTTTCCATGGGGTATCAGTCCGCGATGATCGACGGCTCCCGTCTTTCCCTGGATGACAATATCAGAGTTACAGCAGAAGTTGCGGAGCTGGCCCGCAAGGCTGGAGTGCCCTGCGAAGCAGAGCTGGGTGCTGTGCTGGGCCATGAAGCGGGCCCTCCCCCTCCATACGAGGAACTGTTTTCCACCGGCAAAGGGTTTACGAACATCGATGAAGCCAAACGGTTCGTCTCTGAATCCGGATGTGACTGGCTCTCCGTGGCGATCGGGAACATTCACGGGGCTATTTCAGATGCCCTTAAAGACCGGAAGAAGCCGGAAGCCCGTCTCGACCTGGATCATCTCCAAAATCTCCATACAGCTACAGGCATCCCGTTGGTTCTTCACGGCGGGTCGGGAGTTCAGCAGGAGTACGTGCTCAAGGCGGCAGAAAGGGGCATTACCAAGATTAATGTGGGTACCGAAATTCGTCAGGCATATGAGAAAACAATAAAAGAAACCGGTGATGTGGAGAAAGCACAGCAGGCTGTATATGACAGTGTAACCTCTCTGATCAAAGAGTACTATAACATCGCCGGCACAAGCTCTAAATTGATATAAACAGGGCCGGTAATCAGGGAGAACGGTATGAGCCTTTTAGGAATCGACGCAGGAACAACCGGCTGTAAAGCTATTAGCTTTTCGGAAAAAGGTGACATTATAGCCTCTTCCTACGTAGAGTACGATGCAGTCAGCTCCGGTCACGGCCGGGCAGAACTGAACAGTGCCTTGGTTTGGCAGAAGATACTGAAACTCATTCGAAAAACAGCATGGAACAGCGGGAACGATCCTGTTACCGGGATATCGGTCTCCTCCCTGGGGGAAGCAGTGGTGCCGGTGAGCCGAAACAGGGATATCCTGGGACCGTCCATCCTGAACTTTGATTCCCGGGGATCGGAATACCTGGGTAAATTGCCCTGTTTTCAGGACGCCCGGAAACTATACTCCATCAACGGCAATACCCTGGCTAACAGCTACGGTCTTACAAAGCTCCTGTGGATACGGGACCATCAGTCCAGCCTGTACGAGAAAACCTATAAATTTCTCAACTGGGGAGCTTTCATCACCTTTATGCTTGGCTCCGATCCCATCATCGATTACTCCCTGGCAAACCGTTCCCTCCTGTTCGATTTGAACAGCCGGAACTGGTCGGAAACACTCCTCTCCGAAGCAGGACTGGACCGGGAGAAACTGCCGGAACCGGTACAGGCGGGAACCGTGTGCGGGACCGTATCCGGGGAAACAGCTGCCGAAACCGGCCTCCCTGCGGGTATTCCCATTGTTACAGGGGCCCACGACCAGTTTGCCAATGCACTAGGATGCGGGATTATCGATGAAGGACAGGCCATGTACGGCATGGGAACCTTCATCTGCATCGTACCCGTTTTCGAAAAGAGAAAAAACCCGGACGCCATGATCAGTATGGGTCTGAACACGGAACATCATGCTGTACCGGGAAAATTCGGAACATTTATCTACGGTCCCGGCGGGGTGCTTGTAAAATGGTACAGGGACACCTTTGCCGCCGCGGAACATGAAGCGGCTCAGCAGCAGGGAGAAGACGTTTACCTTAAGCTTTTCAAGGAGCTGCCGGAGGGGCCCTCAAGGATCGCATCCCTGCCTCACTTCACTGCTTTAGGCCCTCCGGAATTCATAGACAACTCCTGCGGCCTTCTCTCGGGGCTTTACTTAAACACTTCCCGGGGAGAGGTGCTGAAGGGGCTTATCGAGGGGGCAACCTTCTCTCTCAAAGAGACGGTAGACAGGCTGCCCGATGCCGGCATACCGGTCACATCTTACGTGCCCGCCGGAGGGGGAAGCAAGTCCGATGTGTGGATCCAGCTATCCGCGGACATTATGGGTAAGCCCTTTTCCAGGCCCAGGGTTTCCGAAGCCGGGTCCCTGGGCGCTGCCATCCTTGCAGGAATCGGGACCGGTGCCTTTTCGGATGCCCGGGAAGGTATAGATGCCATGGTGGAACTGGAACGGCCTTTCGAACCGGACCTGCCGATGCACCGGCGGTACGAAGAGCGGTTTGAGAAATTTAAAAACCTCTGGCCGCTTATGAAGGACTACCTGACCCACTTGAATTCCTGATCTGTCAACTTCGCATCGGGACTAGAAAGACGGAAGACTCCAGGGAAGTTCCATTAAAGGCTTTCACAAGAGACCGGATACGTATTGTTCCGCTTTCGATGAGAGGCGATACTGCCCACTCAGAATATCATATGATCACAAATGCAGAAATGTAAATGAATGTAAAATTCACCGTGCCATAACCCCTTATTCGGCGATTCAAATGGCACGCATTTTGCTTTTATTATTCCGCCATATGGAATACCTGGATTCGGTAACAGAATTGACCCGGCAGGTACTGAAGTGCCAGAAGTCCGACACACACCGGAAAGCATTGATCGACACCATTGCCCTCCTGATCTATGCATACCCTAAGAACCGGTACAACTGGGATGAGGATGACTGCAGCGATTTTTTCTGCCGCTTTTACCCTAAAATAAACGTATTAATCGAACGGTTCCGTTATACCGGAAAACCATTCGAAGCCTATCTTTACGTGAGTTTAAAATGGCAGCTCAAGTCATTTGCAGCAGGCAAACACAAACGGGAAAGGGAGACCCGGTTCCTTGCATCCAAACCGGAATGGTGTTTCGATGAAGAGCAGGAACTGGGAGTACGGGAAAATGCAAAATTCATCAGTTCCCGGGCCCGGCAGGTACTCGATTTGAACTCGAGTTTGTGTATCGAAAACAATGCGGTAAAAAGAAGAATGATGTACCTCACACTGAAAGCTTCCCAGTGTTTATCTTCCCACATCGTGGAGAGGGTTTCCCTTATTACAGGATACAGGAAGGAATGGATAACTGCGTGTCTGGACAGGCTCCGGAAAAAAATGGAAGTCAGGCTGGAACGGCTGGATACCCTCAGAAGAAGAAGGAACAAGGTCTACCTTAAGATTTACCGTATCCATGAGGAGCTTTCAGATGAGTGCGAACCTCAATACAAAAACAGACTTATCGAGAAACTCGTTTACGAGAAAAAGAGAATGCTCGCCGTGATAGAGGAACTTGCCAGGGTGCCCACAAGTCCTACCCACAAAGACATCGCCGAGGTGCTGGGGGTACCGAAAGGGTCTGTGGATTCCGGCCTGTATTACATCAGGAATGCCTTCCAGCATGTTGATTCCGAGGAGAACGACCTTGAGGAAAGCGCCTGATCTTAAGCGGAATCAGATGGTGCCGTTCTGCAGATAGTTGATGATCTGCTCATATACCGCATCAACACAGGGACTGTCCGGCAGTGTTTCCCGGATGACGTCCATGTATTTTCTGTTAAGGACGGCTTTTCTCGAGGAGCGGTAATTCAGATCATAGACCTAGGCCAGTTGTAACAGCTTGAAATCATTGACCGTCCTCAAGCTGGCGTAACGGACGGTGCGTTTGTTTTTTACAGCCTCCATCACCTCCGGACTTATCTCAGGTGCATTCTGAAGCCCCATTTCGATGGGCCCGCCTCCAACATGCCCGCCATTGCGGTAATGGTCCGATGCAATCCGCAGGATGTCGATTTTATCCGCATCCCGGACCAGTTTTGTCAGGGTCAGGACGTCGGTATCCTCAATGTCCTTAACATCGGACATGTTATGGTTCTCCACCGCCTGCAGGACCATCGCGATTTCTCTTTCTCCAAGCCGGGCCAGAACGCTGTGCTTATCCAGTATCTTAAGTCCCAGAAGAGCGTGATTTTCCGATTCCTTATCGTTAAAGGTCCTGTACCGGCTGAACTGTTCGAACCGGCCGATATCATGAAAAAGGGAAGAGAGCCCGGCTACGAATTCCATCCTGCCGGTTATTCCCTCTTCCCTGCAAATAGTGAGGGCCTCTTCACAAACATGAAGGGTGTGTTCCCGTTTCAGCTCTACCGCGAAATCGAGTTCTTTATCTTTCCCCAGGAATCCCCCTGTATACCCGTCGAACCACCGGGCATACTCCCGAAGTTCACAAACAGGGACTTCAGATATATTCACAGACTTGCTTCTTACCCTCTATTCAGAATCGATCAGCTCCTGCAGTTTACCCTTTATGGAAGAGAATTCAATGCCCTGGGCCGTCACATACTCCCGAATCGTTTCACTCCGTTTACCCGGTTCGAGGCCGATTACGTCTTTTACCTCCTCCTCGCTTACACCCCAGGAGTAGACCTCCCCGAAGGTTGGTAAGCCTTTTATCAGCCGATCCCCGGCATCAGGGGTATCAGGGGAAGCGCCCCTTTCATCCGATGTGAAGCTTTTCGGATTTACCGTCCTCTCTTTCAGCGATTCCAAAAGTTCCTCGGGAACATGCTCTTTAAGTACCGAAAGCGCTGGCGTAAGCAGGTAAGTATCCTCATTGAGCAGTGAAGCTCCGCTGGCCATAAGGATCATTTAAAAGGTCATAAATGTCTTCTTCATATCCATACTCATAAATATATGTTTTATTTAGTAATTTCCAAATATTATCAAAATATACATGAATTCTGTATTTTCAATGAATGGTTATATAGTGCATAATGAGTGGCCTGAGTGCTTATGAACGATAAATTTCTCCTTGTGTTTCTCGATGGTTTCGGCCTTGCTCCGGCAGGCAGATCGAATCCTCTGTCCCTCTATTCGATGCCCGGGTTTCTATCGATCAGCGGGACCAGGTTCGTTCTGGGAGGGGAACGGGCTTCCGGCGAATTACTGCTGAAAGGGATCGATGCCTCCCTGGGTGTGGACGGCATCCCCCAGAGTGCCACAGGACAGACATCCCTTCTTACCGGTATCAATGCACAGGAGATCATGGGGTTTCACATGCCGGCGTTTCCTGGAGAAAAACTGAAAAAAATCATAACCGAACACAACATCCTGAAAAAAGTGAAAGACCTAGGGTTATCCTCCACCTTTGCAAACGCATACTCGGAAAAGTACTTCCGTCTCGTGGTGGAGCTGAAGCGGCGTCATTCGGTAACCACCCTCTCAGTACTCGCTTCGGGTCTTCCCTTCCGCATGCTCGACGATCTTGCCGGAGGCGAGGCAGTGTCCTGGGACATCACCGGCAGGTACCTGAAAGAATTCCACCTGCCGGATACCCCGATAGTCGAACCCAAGGAGGCAGGCAACCGTCTTGCCAGGATCGCCGGCAGCAACTCGTTCACTCTGTTCGAATGCTTCATGCCTGATGTCATCGGACACCGCATGGATATGAAGGGGGCAGAACAGTTCATCCCGGTACTGGACCAGATGCTTGCCGGAATTATGGAAGAAAAGGATAAAAGCATCACGTTCATCCTCTCCAGCGACCACGGTAATATAGAAGATTTAAGCAAAAAACCTCACACCACCAACCCGGTTCCTCTGCTGGTGGTGGGAAAACACGCCGCCGCTTTTGCAGATGCTGAAAACATAACCGATATCACACCCCGTATTCTCGGGATTCTGAAAAGGGGAAGACAGTCACCCATTAAGATCTGATGATATAATGAGTTCGAGATCCACGGGCTTCTGCGAGCTGTCATGTTCGTACTCATGTATGAAGAGAACAACTAATTAAGCGATGGGTCGTCGGTAGATGGAGTGATCTTATGAGTTTTATACTCCAGGTCCGAATGATCAGAAAAGTACGACTTCTTACGAATCGTCCTGCATTACTTCGTTCCCTTTTATTACCTGAGATTCCCGTCCTCTGTAAACTCCCAACGCTCGTACAGGCGCAGAAGATCCGGCAGGTACCAGGGCTGAAGGACGCTCTCTTTAGTACCGCCGTGATGGAGTTCGTGCTGTCTGGAAGCCATGTCCTGGTGGTCCGGCCGTACAGGCAGGGGCATCGGGTCCTCCGACATAAACGCCCACTCCAGCAGCAGCTCCGTTAAATCCCTCTTCACCTGGGATCCCCGCAGTTTCTCCCACAGGTTATCCTGCTCGTCCGGATCTTCCTCAAGATCATAGAGCTCACCGTAGGGTTTCCCCGGGTAATAGACCATCTTGAAATAGCCGTACCGCACCATCCTGCCGAAATAGTTTTCCGAAAATGCAGCTTCCCGGTGCAGCTGTCCGTCACCGGCAGTGGCGGAGGTCCGGGATAATACAGGAACAAGGCTTCTTCCCTGATTTCCCGGTCCAGGGTCTGTCCCACCGAGTGTACAGAAGGTGGGGAAAAGATCGATGGATTCCACGAGCTCGCCGATCCGTTTCGGTTCGAACAGACGGGGAGCGTGGATGATCAAAGGCACCCTTACGCTCTGCTCGTAAAAACACTGCTTGTACACCAGACCATGGTCGCCAAGGAGGTCTCCGTGGTCCGAGGAGTACACGATAACCGTGTTATCGTAGAGTCCCTGTTCTTTCAACACAGCCACGATACGACCCACCCAGTCATCGACGAGGGTACAGGTAGCGTAATAATATCTCCGGCTTATCTGTATCTGTTCCTTTGAAAGCTCATCGGTTTTAAAAGGCCACTTCAGGCGGGTGTTGATGTAGTCATAGGCTTCCCCGGGTTTCCCGGCAACTTCACCTGGCATCATATTTACCTGTGAAAGGTCCACCTTGTCGAAAAGAGTGTCGTACGGTGCCGGAGGATCGTAAGGGTTATGAGGACTCAGGAAGGAGGCGAATGCGCAGAAAGGGCCACGGACGTTCCGAAGATACTCACACACGCTCCTGCCTACAAAGGAGTCGATATGGAGTTCCACCGGCAGTCTGGATTTAACCGCCGTTATATTCTGCACATATGCAGGATCTGAAAAATCGTATAACCCTTCCCTGGACCAGCCATGGCGGCCCAGGAACTGCTGGTAATCGTCAGGGCAGGTTGTGTGGAACTTGGCTTCAGCAATGATCCGCCCGTCGAATCCAAAAGTGTCATACCAGGGAGTAAGGTGCATTTTCCCGATCATCGACGTGGTGTATCCTGCCCTTCCCAGCTGTTTCCCGAAGCTCACCTCTCCCTGCCCGGGGGCATACCAGTTTGCCCGCACCCGGTGACTGTGGGGATACCGACCGGTCAGGATGCTGTACCTGGCAGGACAGCAGAGGGGATTCTGGACGTAGCAGTTGTCGAACACAACACCACCCCGGGCAAGGGCATTGACGTGTGGTGTTTCAGCTGCTTCACCTCCGTAACAGCCCAGGGAATCCGGACGCTGCTGGTCGGTGAGCAGAAACAGTATATTCGGTTTCTCCCTGTTCATCCCTTGACCTTAACGAGAATAGTGTTCCCATCGAATCCGACATCCATGGATGTCTTATCCCCTTTCGAGTCCGGAGAGAATCTTTTCAACCTGTGCATACTCCTGATCCGTCAGCTCCATTGCCTGCATGATCATCCGCCTGGTCGATCTCCCGTAATAGGCAGTCCCCGCCTTTAATGCGGCATTTATCTTGGTAGAGGGACACACGCCGAAGATACTGCGGTACTGATTCAGAATGCGCTGGCACTCTTTCACCTTTTCTGCATCTCCCTGTTCTGCCGCCTTGAACATGTCGATATAGTGTTCGATCCGGACGTTTCCCAGGCCGGTTACAATACTCCTGGTACCGAGAAGTAAGGCAGAAGCGTCCAGGAGGTCCTCACCTATAATCCAGGTGAAATCTTCCGGATAATCTTCCAGGAAACCCCGGGCAAAAAACATGAAATCACCCGAGGAATCTTTGATACCCGCGACATTTTCCACCCGGGACAGTTCGAGTACCGTTTCCACAGTCATAGGGCTCTGGGTCCGTCCGGGAATATTGTACAGTATCAACGGCACCGGTGATTCTGAGGCCAGCATTGTATAGTGCCCTTTAATCGTTTCCTGGTCTTTCTCACCATAATAAGGCGTTACTGCAACGAAATAATCCGGTTCCAGATCCTCCATCTGGTGTATCTCTTTCACCACCTGGGGGGTAGACGGCTGAAGCGCTGCCAGGTAGAGAAACTGTCTGCCCCTTGAAACTTCTTTTACCGTTTTAAATATCCTCCGTTTCTGCTCCGTTGAGAGAAATGCCCCTTCTGCAGTTGTACCGCCTATAAGAAAACCATGGGCACCGGAAGACGCAAGATATTCTGTCTGCTTTGCCAGCAATTGCAAGTCCGGTTCTCTATCCTCTGTCAATGATGTCAGAATTGCAGGAATGACTCCTCGAATTTGTCTGTTCATGTTATCCTATCCTTATCTTCAGTTATATTTTGCGTTATGGAAACTGCTCCTTCCAGTTGTTTACAGATATGGAGGACGTCCCGGACTCTCTGATCCGGTGTGGTGAACTGGATATCCGCCAGTACTATATCACAGGGAGCCAGGGACCGGAAAATAGTTTCCATATCTTTGTTAATCTCCTCAAGACCGGCTTCCTTCAGCTTGACCGGAGAGTACAATACCGCCCTCCTGGTATCAGGGAACTCTCTGCGAATCCGGGCCATATCCGACATCATCCCCATATCGAGGTACCCCATCTTAGGCAGTTTTTTCAGAATTGCTATATAAGATGTGATATCCCATTCGCAGGTGTGTACCCCGAACCGGTCGAAAGATTCCGCGATCCTTGCGTCATGAGGGAGGATAAAATCTTCGTACATCTCAGATGAAATCATATTCATCACACAGTTGCTCACACTGAACTGGTCTATGGCGAACCCGCTTTTCCGCTGCCTGAACTGTACCATTTTTGCCAGCCGGATCATTACTTCGGTGATGATGGAAAAAAAATACCGGGCAAACCCGGACCGCTCGTACATGTCCAGGAAGATTTCCTGTCCCCGGATATTGAACCCGTTGTTGAGTACACCCTGCCAGTTGAGGTACCCATGGATATTACCCCACTCCCGTTCGATGATGTCCATCTGCCGGAAAATATCTTCCACAACCGGTCCGTTCAGGACACTCTCCACGGTGAGCTTTTCGATTTCTTCAACACCGAGATGCCCTGACGGGTCCAATACCGGCCATCCATCGAACCGGAACACCAGGGGAACACCGAAGGCATGGGGAACC
The DNA here is from genome assembly GCA_024274705.1 of Spirochaetota bacterium. Taxonomy (GTDB): domain Bacteria; phylum Spirochaetota; class Spirochaetia; order SPDA01; family JAJSAL01; genus JAJSAL01. Next base: position 13,601 of record JAJSAL010000005.1, on the reverse strand, counting down.
GGGAATGCCCCGTAGCACCCGGAAATCGTTGCCAGATCGGTTTCGTCTTCGGTATTCCAGTATGGAACAGAGGGAAAAGTCTCCACCAGTTCTGCCTTCATCACTTTGATCATCTTATACCGGTTACAGGGATCTTTATGAAACCCTTCGGAAAAATCAGTTCCGCACCTCTTTGTGTACCAGGCCGGTTCAAATCCCAAGGATACCCGAAACGGGGTTTCTGTTCCACAAACGGGTTCTCTCCTGGCAGGACCGCCGATGGGTATGTGGTTTCTCAGCTGTTTTATTGGAGCGCCCATGCGGTTACTGTCCGATCAGTCTTGGCAGGAACAGTACCAGGTCCGGTACATAGGTGATGAGGAAGAGTACACCGATCATCGCAAATGTCATGGGGAGACTCTCTTTGATAACCTTATGGAGGGGTGTCTTGGAGAGCCCGGACACGATAAACAGAAGCCCTCCCAAAGGCGGAGTCGAAAGTCCAATCATCATGTTCAACACCACTACTACTCCGAAATGCACCAGGTCGATTCCCAGCATGTTAATGAGGGGAAGAATCATGGGAATGAAGACCAGGGTACTGGTCATCACGTCGATGAACATCCCGAGAAAGAGGAACAGGAGATTCACGATAAGGAGCAGCACATACTTGTTTTCCGTAAGACTTAAAAGCAAGCCGGAAAACATCTGGGGTATGTGCTCGATGGAAACGATATAGGAAAAACTGAACGAAGCTGCAACAATAATGGAGACAACTCCTGTAGATTTGGCAGTATCGATGACAACGTCTACCACCTTCTTCCATCCCAAGACACGGTACACCAGGAAGCCGATGAGAAGAGCCCAGGCACCTGCCAGTGCACCTGCCTCTGTGGGTGTTACGACACCGGTGTAAATACCGCCCAGGAGAATGATCGGCGTAAACAGCGCGGGCATGGCTTTAAAACTCTGGACCATGAACTCTTTGAAAGCGTAACGCTCACCCGTAGGATAATTCCGCTTCTTCGCGATAAAGGCGATATAGACCATAAGGGCTACCGCAAGAAGAACACCCGGGACCATTCCTCCCAGAAATAAGGCGCCCACAGACGATCCGGAGAGGAGCGCATAAAAAACCATGGGGATACTGGGGGGGAACACCGGTCCGATCGTAGCCGAAGAGGCGGTTACTGCACAGGAAAAGCCGTCATCGTACCCGTGCTTCCGCATGGCGTTAATTTCCATAAGGCCAAGACCGGAGGCATCTGCGATGGCAGACCCGGTCATACCGGAAAAGATGAGTGACGCGATAACATTCACATGACCCATTCCGCCTTTCCATCGCCCTACAAGCGTGTTGGCGAATCGGAATATCATATCGGTAATCTCACCGGTGTTCATCACCTTTGCGGCGAATATGAAGAGGGGAACGGCAATGAGCACGAATTTAACATTCATCTGTGACAGGAACTGATTCGCCATCATGCCCACCATCGCCGCAGGCCCATCAGCAAACACAAAATAAAAAATAGAGGACATTATCATCCCGAGTCCGATGGGAATTCGGAGGATAAAGGTAGCGGCAAAGGCAACTAAGAAGATAATCAGTGCAATATTCAAACTAAGCCTCTCCCCGGAATAGTATCTTTAAATCTTTAACCAGCTGGACAGTAAAACGCCCGATAAGAATGACCATCATGATGATAAAAGGAAAATACGCCCAGTTCATGGGAATAAGCAGCACATTGGACTTCTTGAAACCCATGAAATTTACGTACTTATACGAAGGATACAGAGCAATACTGAAGGAAGACACCAGGAGGATATTTCCGATAATCCTTATGACAAGTTGACCCTTTGGTTTTGCTTTATCATAGATCAGGGAGAAACGGATATGTTCATCATCCCTCTGGGCATAACACACACCAAAGAGAATAGTCCAGAGATAGCAGAACAGGGACAATTCCATGGGCCAGGTAAGGGGTACGATAAAATAACGGTAAAAAATCTGGATAAGGAACACCACGAAAAGCACCGTGAATGTTATAGCCGGCAGGTAAATTTCGATAATATCAAGAATTGTTTGTCCACTTTTCAGGAGGGGGTGTTGTTTTACAGCAGACATAGTACCTCCGTTCCTCATGTCCGGATAAGATAACCGGCCCCATCGGAAACAAGATGGGACCGGTTTTTGTGTTTTATTTTTGGCTACTGAAGGGACTGAATCTTGTCGTAAAAATTCCAGTCCCAGTCTTTGGAAACGTTCTGACTTTCGTTCTGGTAAGACCATTTCGCATATTCCTGAAACGCTTTCTTGTCAGGATCATCGATAAAAATGATGCCCTGATCTTCCAGGAATGCCCGGTCATTTGCTTCACGGCTTCGCTGCAGTTCATCATTATACTGCCTTGCAGTTTCTATTGCTTCCAGTATGATGCCCTGATCTTCCTTGGATAAAGAATTCCACCGCTTTATGTTGATGCTGGGCCATACCGTATCCACAACATGATCCGTCATGATGATATACTTGGTAGGTTCGTAAAATTTCTGTATCCTGTCAGTGGGGAGCGGATTGTCCTGTCCTTCAACAACTCCGGTTTTAAGCCCCATATACACTTCTCCAAAACTCATGGGTGTCGGGTTGCCACCCAGGGCTTTTCCCAGAGCTATCCAGTTTGGACTGTTCGGTGTTCGAAGCTTAACACCCTTCATTTGGTCAGGATGACGCACAGGGCCGACCTTTTCCACCAGGTTGAGTTCCCGGGTGCCCAGGTAAAACGCAGCTAAAGGCCGTACGCCTACCTTTTCAGAAACATCTTTTACGATTTTTCCCCAGATTCCGGGATCGGTGTACACATTCCGCATGTGATCATACCCCGTAAAAGTGTAGACCGCGTTAAGCTGTCCCAGGTATGGCACCCATTCCGCAACCCAGCCTGCAGCATAGTAAGCCATATCCAGGGTACCTTCCCGGGCTGCCGCAAGTTCACCTTCCTGGGTGAAGATCTGTCCGCCATTGTACAGGTCTGCACTTATTCTCCCTCCGGAGAGGCGCTCTACCTCGAACTTGAATTTCTGCATGGCTTTTGACAGGGCGGTATCCGGCGTGGAAATGCTGGACCAACTAAGCTGGATCGATTGTGGCACAACCGGTGCTTTCTCCTCTGCCTGGGCAGGTGCGGGAGCGGCTTTTTCCTGTCCTCCGCCTGCAAAAGCAAAAGTAGAAATGAGAGCGATCATCAGTATGATGCATACTACTCTCTTTTTCATAGGAACCTCCTTAAGGCTTTTCCGAATTCATTATTCTTCCCGTCAGAATAGCCTTATGAAAAATTAATGTACTAGGTCAACGACCTATAAATTCCTTAAGCTAAGGACCCGACCGGTAGCCGAGTTTCCAGGATATCTCCCTGGTCGCTTCCATCACTCTTTTCCCCAGTTCATCGATCTTTGATATATCCTGCCGGGAAACCGGCCCGGACACGCTTATCGAAGCAAACACCTCCCCTTTGGCATTTCTAATGGGAGCGCCAATACATATGAGCCGGTCCTCGTGCTCCATGTTGTCTATGGCGTATCCTTTGGTCCTGATATCCTCCAGTTCCGCCAGCAGCGCGTCTTCTGTTGTGATAGTATTTTCCGTAATCCGGGGCAGTCCTTTTTCTTCGATAATGTGTCGAACATGCTTGTAATCCAGGTTTGCCATGATGGCTTTCCCGACAGCCGTACAGTACAACGGGGCCCTGACTCCGATAACGGAATAGGTCCGGAGCCACTGTTTCGATTCAATGCAGTCCACGTACAGCACTTCATCATTATCCAGTACGGTGAGGTGGACAGTTTCGTCTGTAAGTCTATTAAGACCCTTCAGGTAAGGATGGGCAATTTTGCATATATCAAGATTTAACTGGGCCCTGTTTCCCAGCTCAATCAGTTTGAGTCCGAGATGGTATTTGTTTGTTTCGGCGTTTTTTTCCAGAAGACCTTCGCTCTCCAGGGTCTCCAGAATGGAGTGAACACTGCTTTTGGCAAATCCCAGGCACCTGCTGAGCTCAGTTACCCCCAGGTTCCCGTTATCGCTCAAGGTTTCCAGTACATGAATTGCTTTTACTATACTGTTTACCAAACCATTCTCCAAGACATTGTTCTTATATATGAACAGATTTCTAATACAGGAAAACTATACAGTGTTTTTATGCCGGTGTCAACTGTTTCTTAGCGCACTGCATCGGGCTGAACCGTCGATCCTGAATGCGTTAATCAGGCTCATCCGTATCTGTGGGTGTTTCCGGGAAGCAATCCCCTGGTTCTACCCGAAGATTAAGGCCTATTATCTTTTCTTAAATGTATGTTATACCTGCATGGTGCAGCATACTGGTTACAGAAAAGTCAGTATCGCGGTTAGTGACAGAAAGGAGGTGATAGCTATGGCACTACGTTCCATAGATCAATATTACAACAACCTGGGGAAAAGATCGCAAAAGAACTTACAGGACGCAGTTTCCACAATTGTCAATGTAAAAAAAAGAAACGGAAAAGTCATGCTCGTTACCGGCAGCGGCCCGAATATTCACGAAGGAGTAACGACGCTGGTTGCCGAATTGATGGATAAAGGCATAATCGACAGTGTCACCACCAGTTCTGCTGTGGTTGCGCATGAGATGGCCGGAAGTCTTGAAAGAGTGAAAAGAATAAAAGCCTCGAAACTGGGATTTGACCCGGACAGCCATTTCATCCCGATGGGAGGGATTTTCGAGTTGTCGATCATGAGTGATACTGAACTTGAAAAGCTAAAAAAAGAAATGATCCTGGACGAGGAACTTCTTCGCAAAGCGAAAAGCGCTGATGGTGATACCATCATCAAAGCAGCCGGGAATATGGCGTATCCCCTCGGTTTGCATACCGAAAATCTTTGCAGAGATATTCTTACCATAGCTCAAACCTATGGGCTTCCTTTCGAAACGGTGGCCGGTTGGGGAGGGGACAAGCGAACGATGATTGGGATGGGTGCCTTGAAGGGAAAGCCGGTATTGGTGACGGTACCCCAGTTGGTCGGAGGCGGCGCTGTTGGGTTGTCGATTGCTGACAGTATTCCGGTATCCCAGCGGTGCGCCCGGATTGCAAACATGATGGAGGAATCCGAGATTATTATAGAATCCGCTGTAGCGCTGACCCAGGAAATTCACGACGGCCCGTTCGAATGTTATACCGGTCACGGTATCTGGGCGGCCTGGAACGGAATGCATACCTGCAGTCTCAGGGGAAAGACGTTGATCCGCATCGACTTAGATGAGAATCTGCTAAAGGCCAAAGACACCCAGGACAAGAATAATAAAATCCAGGAAGCGATAGATCAGGGCCTCCCGAAAACCAAGATAACAGGAATACCATTCCGAATGGAGATGTCCGCATTCGCGCGGCTGGAGGGCAGCATACCCATCGTCGGCGATATCGGTGAGGTATGGCCGATCATTGCTTGGAAAGTGGCGGATGCTCTCGGTATCTCTCTGGATTTTATGAGTTATCCGCAACAATCCCCGGAAGGGCAGCAGATGCGGGAATGGATAGTAGAAAATGTCAAACCTGTCGAAAGAGAAAAAATTCTTAACAGGTTGAAAACGTCGAAACATTTTGAGGGAACGCGGTAATGACTTCGGCAGGGACCCTGTGTGTCCGGATAGTAAAAGAGGATACGGAAGACAAGTTATTGAGAGGAAGAAAAACATGAAAATTGCAGGTATTATCCCAGCTCGATACGCTTCAACCCGGCTGCCTGGTAAGCCTCTAAAGGATATAGGCGGTAAAGCGATGATACAGCATGTGTATGAAAAAGCCCTGCAAGCAAGGCTTATAGATGAGGTAATAGTCGCTACCGATGACGAAAGAATCGTTGAAGCAGTCAAGCTTTTCGGCGGAACCGCTGTAATGACATCTGTAGAACATCCTAACGGTACCAGCCGGGCTGCCGAAGTTGTCAAAAACCTGGATGTCGAGGTGATTATAAACATACAGGGTGATGAGCCTTTAATAAAGACTGAAATGATTGATGAACTTGCTGAGGTCATGATTCGTGATGAGAGTTTATACACTGCAACCATGTGTTATCAAATTTATAAAGAGAGTTTTTCGGATCCGAATGTTGTCAAAGTCGTATGTGATAAGAATGGATTTGCCCTCTATTTCAGCCGGTCTTTAATTCCATTTCCCCGCTACAAAGAAAACCATAGAGTTTACGAGCATATCGGTATATACGCCTATAGAAAACCTTTTTTATTGAAGTACTGTGAATTGGAGGATACTCCCTTATCACAAGCAGAGTCTTTAGAACAGCTAAAGGTCCTTGAAAATGGTTATAAAATGATGGTAATTGAAACGCAGTTTTCATACGAGGCGCTGAGTATAGACACGAAAGAAGATTTGGAAAGGGCTCGAAGCATCATTACCGGAAAAAATGATTAACTGAGGACCTTTAAGGTTTGTAGTTTCCCCCTATGGGTATCTTTACATTTTCAAAAAAATTATCCTCTATAAAGGATGGTCTGGAAACCTCCAGAAGCAGGGTAGGTTCGATTCCGGTAAAACTATGCAGTGTTCCGGTCTCAACTCTAAGCACATCGCCCTTGGCCATAACGAATTCCCTGCCGTCATGACACATCAGTACTTTTCCTTTGACGATAAAAAATGTTTCCAGTTTTTCCTTGTGCATATGCCTGGGGCAGGTTTGGCCGGGAAAGACGAAGAGAAACTTCCCGCAATAACCGGCTTCGTTTTCATTCGCTATCCAGAATTCAACCTCGCCTGTCTTTTCAAATTCCCCGAGTCCGAAATCGAGAACCAGGGGTTCCACATCAGGCAGTTTCAGGCCCCAGGAGTTCACGGTGTCCCGTACCCGCTGCGCTGCCTGCCGGGCAAATTCCCCTTGAAGAGCTACATCGAATCCTTTGTCCAGTTCATCCACCTTAGTATTCCTCCTTACGGTCATGATATATTCCGTATCGCCTAAAATCTGAGTTTCAATAGAAAAAGGTGTGTTTTCAGACCATCCTTCGTTCAGCAGAGTTACCTGAAGGAAAAAGGTCTCCGGGACTTTCCCTTCCCTTTGTATTATGTAACTCGCGGCTGGGCATTTTTTTACATGGAAGGTAATACCATCCGCATCTTCAGTTAAGGAGAAATCTCCTCCTTCCCTGTGAAAATAATAGTTCCAATGCTCCAACAAAGCTCCTGTATCGCCCTGTTTAAGATGTTGATAAATATCTTTATAAACGAATTGAGCTGTTCTTCTGAAAAGTTCACGTAAAAAATCTTCCCCGTATTTTTCGAGGACATAGGAAATCGTTCCGTTCGTGGAAAGATGAAAATCTCTGTGCAGTTCACCGGTGTCTTGATATCTCATTTTCTCCTCCTGGGCCAAGAATCAGTTCTTTTTTCTGTTTTCAGCTAAAAACAGTACGGTCATACAGGCTGCTAACAGGGCTGTCCCCTCCTTCAGTTTTCCTGTTGACCTGGGCAGGTACAAAGACATGAAAGCAAACGCCGTTAGTGAAAACAGGACTCCTGTAAGCTGGAAATTTATCGTCTTTCGGTGGACCATCGGACAGCCCCCTTCTTTTGCCTTTGAAGAATTCTTCGGTATTCATCGTACCAGACGGTGTATATTCGACTAAGAGAACTATCAGGGCTGACTCTCCGGGAAACCCGGAACCAACTGTGTGAAAGGTCCACAGGATTGTCTGCCCAGCCTGCGGCTGTTCCGGCAAGAATCCCGGCGCCGGATGTTGCCGGCTCAGGACATAAGGTCGTTATAAAGTCACAGCCGATAAGACCCGCCTTTATCGAAAGCCACAGATCGCTTTTGGCGCCCCCGCCTGTGGCGACCATACTCTCAGGTGTATTCTCCAGGACCATTCTCTTGAGCAGGCCTTTCAAGGTTGCTGCTACGGATTCCATGGATGCCCGAATATAATAACCCGGAGTGTATTTCCCCTTCCCGATAAATCCCTGCAGGTCAGGATACAAATGGGCGCAGGGAAGGGCTGTGAGTCCGCCGGATCCGGGAGGTACCTCTTTCGCAGAGTGAACCAGTACTTCAAAAGGAACATCAGGAACGAAATTCCTGGAGTACCAGTCCAGGACCACCGCTCCACAGTCATGGAACGCAAGGCGGTAATAGGGTGCCTGCCCCTGAAAGCCGGGACCCATGGCACACCCTTTAAGAGGTGCGTAATCCTTAAGAGAAGTAAAACAGGCAATAACCGTTCCAGTAGACTCCACAAAATCAGATACAACTCCAGCTCCTGCCCCTAAAGCGGCAACATGGTGATCCAAACTTCCTACAGCAAAGGGAATACCGGGTTTCAGATGGAATTCTGCAGCAGCATAAGGAGTTACATCTCCAGCAACGGTTCCCGGAGGGAGGGGCGTGGAAAACAGCGAGGAACTCACTTCGATTTGCTCAAATCCATCCTCCCACCAGTCCCCTCTCTTAAGGTCCAGCAAGCCGAGAAGAGATGCCGTTCCCGCGTCTCCTGAAAAAGTACCGGTAAAAAGAAAGGTAAGATAATCCGAGACATTCATAACAGAAGCAGTCTTTTCCCAAATTTCAGGACTGTTTTTTCGAACCCAGAGAAGTTTCGGAACACAACCCTGGGGACCAGTAATGTCTATGCCTGTAGTTAAGAGGAAATCTTTCCGCAGGAAAAGTTCTTTCCCAGGATAATCACCGACCCTTTCCCCGGTCGGAATAGATCTTCTGTCGGTCCATAGGAATATTGGAGTAAGAGGAGTGCTGTTTTTATCCAGAAGAAGGAAACTGTTTGCCTGGGAAGAGTAAGACACCCCTTTAATGTCATTGGGACCGCATTTTGATTCCCTGAGAGCTGCGCTGATACATTCAACAACATATTTTCGAAACTGAAGAGTGGAAACTTCACATCGTATCCAGTCTATGGATTCAGGGACAACAGGGACTCTTGCCAGTCCAAGAAGATCTCCCTTCCTGGAAAAAACACCGGCTTTAAAGTAGCTGGTGCCGAGATCAATACCGAGAACAGCCTCCATGACCTGCAGCCTTATTCCGGTTTTCTCGTACTATTCTGGAGTATGAGATCCACAGTTTCTTTTATAAGGATATCCCCACATTCCGGACCGAATAACCCATTGGAAGCTTCGTATCCCCCTTCCTCTTCAGCCTCTTTGGTAACGATATACCCCTGAAGCTCACCATTGGCTAAGTTGATAATGAAGGTGTCGGGGAATTCCCTCCGAATCTTCAGGGCGAATTCAATGAAGATTTCCCCGGGCCATCCTACAAATGTCCATTTTCCCACGGATAGAAGGTGGATCTCCGCAGGTAGACAACCGGCATATGCAGCATCCATGCGTCCCCACTCCTGAGCTTTTGAAAGTGTGAGGGTCTCTTCCGCACCGAACCAATCACATTCCGCGGTCCGTATTTCCTGCCGTGAGGCCCCGTTTTTCCGTAGGTTCTCTAATTTTTCCACTGCATGTTTAAGCTTGATTTCCGATTCTTTTACGCTCGGGAAATTCCGTCTTGGCAGATCGATTTCTTTCAGGAAGACTGCAAGGTCCGCTTCAGGCTGATATATGATTTCCGGAATAACTGCTTCGATCGCTTTTCCCAGCATATATCCTAAACGCTTTGCTTCTTCAAAGGTGTTGCCCTTCGTTACATGCCTTGGGCTCTGGTTACCTTCACACCCGGTATGGTACAGAATAGCACATTCAGGTCCAAGAATCCGGGAAAGGAATTCTCTGGTCATTCCGGGGAAATCAGCACTTACTAAAGAAGAATCTTCATGAAGAACAGTTGGGTGCATAGAATATACGATCATAACCGCTTGCAGTTTTTTATCGCCAACACCCCTTACAGCGAGAACAGGAACATCAGGATCACAAGGACCTGAAGGGTTCCTGCGGTTTGTGCCGACTCCTTTACCCTTGGCAACGGATAAACCGATTTCACAAGGAACCATAGAAGAAGCGGCTTGGATCCCTGTGCGGGTTATTGTCTCTTCCATATACCGTATATATTCCAGATCAGCTTTTGGCACCACAGGATCGTTTTCGCTGTTTAAATAATTAACAGTTATCGGTCCTGAATGGGTATGTGAAGCACTTACCAGGATATTTTTCCCTGGGATTCCGGTTTCTGCTGATATTTTTTTGCGAATTCTCCCGACGCTTTCTTTTCCAACAAAAATAATGTCATTGGAGATGAACATCTGTGTTGTCCCCTGCGATTCCAGACAGAGGGCTGAACAATAGAGCGGATCGTGAATTCCTGTGCTGTATCGCTCCACATGGGGATAGCCGAAGAGAAACTGGCTGTCTATCGGCGTTATTTCATCGCAGGCTGAGCCGGCTTTTAGTGTTTTCACTATACTCTTATTCCTTATTTGATTTATTCAGCGCTGAAACAACAGGATCCAGAGACCCAGGTTTTTCGTATGTTCAATGACGTATCCATAAGTACCAGGTCGGCATCATATCCTTCTTCTATTATTCCCTTTTTATCGGCTAAACCGAGAACTCTTGCAGGGTTAAGAGATGCCATCCTTACACCAAGAGGCAAGTCGATTGTTAGAAACTTCAAGGCATTTGCCACGGCCATATTCAGTAATAGGCCGCTTCCTGCCAACCCTCCGGGGCTACTCGTGTTTTTTGTCATCCTGGCCGGTGCTCCGGGGTATGCGAATTTAACTTCACTGCCCCCAATGCCTGCATAGACTCCGGGAGGAAGTCCAGCGCCGCGATTGGCATCCGAAATAAGACACACTTTATCAGGGCCCTTACATTGGAGCGCCATTTTTACAACAATCGGATCGACATGCTCTCCGTCGAGGATAAAATCCACACTTACATGTGGTTCAGATAGAACAGCTTCAACTGCGCCCGCAGGCCGGACCCCTGGATCGGTTTCTTCAGGGAGAGGGAAAACATCATAGAAGTGGGTGGCGTGACTAATCCCTTTTCCAATGCCTTCCAGTGTCTGCTCTACTGTCGCCCGGGTATGGGTAAGAAATACCGGGGCTTCGTTTTCAGCCATTATGGGTATGCACTCCATGGAACCCGGAAGATCGGGAGACACAGCGAATACCGCTCTATAGGGCAGACATGCATCCCTCATACTGCGCACACGTTTTTCGGATGGCGTACCGAGTCCCTCCGGAGGAAGCGCCCCGGTTATGGCAACAAAGGGCCCTTCGAGAAAGAAACCGAGAACGTGAGTGCCTTTATATGTAGTTGTCGATAAAGTTGAAAGGAATTCCGCATCCTTCCCTTCCGGCCGCGGAGTGACTGTTGGGAGAAACCCGGTAACCCCGTAGGCCGGAAGCCTGCAGCAAATTTGCTCAAGATCTTCAGGACCGTTGTCAACAAGATAAGAGTGCATCCCGTGGAAATGGATATCGATAAATCCAGGAGATAGGTATAGCCCATTTCCGTCAACGCATACTTCCTGATCCCTGCATGAAAGGCTCCCCCCATTTCCTATTCTGATAATTTTTCCATTTTCAACCAGGACATCCTTGTCGCGAACGACTTTGTCGGGCAGTACGAGATCGGCCTTTTTAATAAGCGTTCTATTCATAATGAAAGGCTCAGTATAGGGTAATCGCCATATTGATAGGCTGTATCATACGCAGTTGTAACATTTTCAGGAGGAGTACCATGCTGGATATTATGCACCGTATTAAAAATAAACCCGCTCTTCACTATGTACGGAAGAATACGGCTTATGGAACCGCAGGAGTGGACCCAGGTTTTCCAGGATGTATTCTCATGGATCCACTTGTTAAGAATGGTAAAATGGGGCATGTGCAGTTCTTCAAAAAGTTCCGGAGGAAAAACCCCGTAGACTTTTACCGGTTTAGTGGTAAATCCCAGATATCTTCGAAGACGGTCAAGGGCATGGGCCATGATGCCGCTCTGAACGTTACTACCTATATCCAAGGGCAGCCGGTCAGGTTCTTCATGGTTGATCGCTTTTAGTACTCTTTCCCTTGATGTCAATTGATGCTCCTCCTGTTTGATCAGTCGAGCACTAAAGGCTCAAGTGAGGGAATATACTTGCACGCTTCAACGAGGACCTCCTGATGGTGCCCATATGTAATCCCAGCGTGATGGATAAAGGGACCTTCCATAAGGGTCCTTTCCCATTTCAGCCAGTCCTTCACTTCAATCCAGAGATAGTTATTCAAAGTATAGGGCCCTTCTATGGATTCGCCCTGTCCCATAAGGAGCTTGTACTCCCCCCCTTCTCCGTCGAACCGGGCAACAGTAACGGGTCCGTCCTTCAGGCGGAAATGTGACATGCCTGAGAGGGGGCTCGGAAGAATCCAATGGTTTCCCAGCCTCGGTTTCACATCCTCATGACATAAATCCAAAGGTGCGTCGGAATGCCATATCAAAACACCGTTGTCATTCTCAGGATGACGTATGGTAATGTCTGCAAGGTAGGCAGGGTCTTTGTGAAAACACGCCTTTTCCAGTATGATGTTGCTGATAGTCCCGTGGATGTCCGACTCCATACCGATGGGGATTGTGTTTCCCGCATAGGCGGTTGCAAGGCCGGTGTAGCAATCGAGGGTATCAACTATAGACATGAATGACTGTAGTGCAATACCATCAAGTCCGTTCTCTGAAGCTTCTTCCAGTATCTGGTCCCTTAAGGCGAGCATTTTTATTAAAGGAATATCATCCTTGAATCCTTCAATAGTAAAGAGCTCTTTTATTAAAACCAGTTCGTCCCTATATCGGTCGGCCATCTTCTCAGCGAGATTGTTAACCTTTCCGAGGAACTCCACCATGTCCACAGGGAGTATTTCAATTTTAAACTTGTCTAAGAGTTCACTTTCGTTAATGATAGTTGTCCAGAAAAAATCAATCCTCTGGCCGATGTGACCTATGCGCATACCTTTTCTGAAAGTCCTGGACACATTAACTGCGGAGAGGAATTTCCTCATTCCCTCTTCAAAAGGTTTTTCATCGATCCTGCAGTTCTCGATGTACGTAAAAGGTACTTTCAGCTTGCTTAAGACCTTAGTTGAAGCAAATAAGCCGCAGAGAGAATCCCGAAGGCGAGACCCGTCTGCCAGAGGCGCTTCATCTCTGGGGGCCCACACAACGACAGGAACACCCAAGTCTCTGCCTAAAACACCGACAGCATTCTCAGTTCCGAAATTGCAGTGGGGCATAAAAACCGCGTCGATCTTTTTCCGGGAAAAAAAATCAACTACAGATTGAACATCTTTTATATCCCGGACTATTCCATCTTTGACTACCTTATCAATACCGATAAACTTGATATTCAGCTGCCGCATTTTTTCCTCGAGGAGCTTCTTAAACCGTAAAGCGTCTTCATGGGAAAAAACGAATTTTCCAATTGGACAAAAGCCGAGAAGCACATTGTCTCTTTGTTGTTTAGTATTCACATAGATTATCCTTTTACAGCGCCGAATGTAAGTCCCCGAACCAGATATTTTTGAGAAAACAGAGAGAAAATACCTATCGGTATCAGCATAAGGGTGCCGATGGCCGACATCGATCCCCAGTCGAGATATTTATCGGAAATAAAACTGGAAATAACAACCGGTAGAGTT
>JAJSAL010000031.1 GCA_024274705.1 Spirochaetota bacterium | reverse complement strand
TAATCCGGAGAATGAAACGGAAGTAACTTTAACAAGCATGTCCTGCTCCGGCAACAAGGTAGTATTTTCCTTCTTTTAACGTAAGGAGTTTTTTTAAGCAGAGTATGGTAAGGTCTGCCCCGATTTCAGATGTCGGCTTTTCTACAGCCCTCGTAATCTCGTCAATTCCCATGGGTTCGATGGACAACAGATTAACTATTTTTCTTTGAGATTCATTTAATCCGGATGATTTTTTCTCTGAATGTGGCTTTCCGGCTGTACATTCCCCGTATTCAGATAGAATATCATCTACACTTGTCAATATTGAAGCTCCCTGTTTGATCAGTAGTGCAGTCCCCCGGGAAACACTGCTGGTCAGGGGACCGGGAACTGCAAATACTTTTTTATTACAGTTCTTTGCGATTCTTGCGGTAATCAATGCTCCGCTTTTGAGCCCTGCTTCAACAACGAGGAGAACCGGTGAGAGGCCTGCAATTATTCTGTTGCGTCTTGGATAGGTCCACAGGGCAGGAGGAGTGTCGCCGGGATATTCAGAAACAACAAGCCCGCCGCGGCGTATTATCCTGGTATGTAAATCAACCTGGTATTCGGGATGGATTTTATCAATCCCGCAAGGCATAACAGCGATTGTTAGTCCTCCCGTTTCCAGGGCTGCTGCATGTGCCTGGGCGTCGATGCCGTACATGAAACCGGAAATAACAGTGATCCCCGCTTTCGCAATTACCGTAACCAGTTCAGTGGCAATTGTTTCTACATACCTGGTCATTCTGCGGGAACCCACAACGCTGAGAGTTTTAGTGAAAATATCTGTATTCCAGTCTCCCCTGAAATAGAGTTTCTCAGGAGGATCTTTGATCTGTTTCAGCAAATAGGGATATTCGCAACTTCTTATATCTACCTGGTTCACTAATGGTTCCTTCCGGATATAATTTTTATTAATAGCATTCTGTTATCTATAACAGGGATTTTTAGTCTGCTGATTCAGGTCTGTCCCGGAAAAGTTCAGGATAAGGGTAGTTTTTTCGGCGAATCAATTAATTGCGTAAGGTTCATCTCTATGTCGCGAGGAACATATTTCACAAAAAGAGAATATACCTATTTTACTTTAACATCAACATAGAATAGACGTATTTTACTGTATGGGAAGCAATTTTCCTTATTGCAGTTTCTTATCGATCTCCGCCATCAGATCTGCATACTCGTGGGTAACGGGAAACCGGGGGAATTCCGAGGTGATCGTCTCCGGCGGGCGGAAGAAGATCCCTGCATCCGCTTCTATCAGCATGGTGGTGTCGTTGTAGGAATCGCCTGCGGCGATTACAGTGAATCCGATGGATTTAAGGGCTGCAACTGCGTGTTTCTTTCCGTCTTTCTGCCGTAATGTGTAGCCGGCAACAGTGCCGTCTTCGTCGATGACCAGGGAGTTGCAGAACAGAGTAGGGTAGCTAAGTTTTTTCATAAGGGGTTCTGCGAACTGGGTAAAGGTATCAGACAGGATGATGACCTGGGTCTTCTTCCGTAAACTATCTAGAAAATCCAGGGCCCCTTCCAGGGGATCCATGCCGGTAATGACCTTCTGGATGTCCTTCAGTTTAAGACCGTGGTCTTTCAGGATACTGATCCGTTTTTTCATGAGAATATCGTAGTCCGGGATGTCCCGGGTGGTGAGCTTTAGTTCTTCTATTCCGGTAGCGTTGGAAAAATCGATCCATACTTCCGGTACCAGGACTCCTTCCAGGTCGAGGCAGACAACGTGCATGCATAACTCCTTGTAAAAAACATCTATTTGTACCAGCAACCAGGGCTTGTTTCAAGGTACGGCCTCATTGATGTAAACCTGAAAAACACCATCAACAGCGGGGGCACCGGGGCTCTTACTTCTCCACATGGGGGCACCGTATCCCCCGGGGATTGAAGCACTTGTTGCAGGAGATGCAGTCCCCCTTATCTTTTCCCTTTTGAAGTTGCAGGACAAGGTCGGGCTCCCGGATAAAAGGCCGGCACATAGAGACAATGTCCGCTGTGCCTTCCTGTATCAACTGTTCCATCACTTTTACAGACCGGATGCCTCCCACCAGGATAAGGGGGCACCGGATTACCGGCTTTATCTGCTCTGCAAACATCCTGAAATAGGCTTCCCTCTCCGGGGAAAGGATATCGGTCTGCGCCATGGGTGTCCCTTCCGCCTCCACCATACCCCCACTGATCTCGATTGCATCGATTCCCGCTTTGTCCAGGGAAACAGCAAGGGGAAGGCTCTCATGGATATCCAGCCCGCCGGGAAGGAAGTCTTTCACGTTCAGCTTGATGAACACCGGGAAGTCCTGTACCGCTGCCTCCCGGATCTTCCGCAGTATCTCGAAGATGATCCTGCTCCGTTTCTCCGCAGTTCCTCCCCAATCGTCGTCCCGCCGGTTGGTGTGGGGGGATATGAACTGGCTCAGCAGGTATCCGTGGGCTGCATGGAGCTGTACTGCGTCGAAGCCCGCCTTTTGCGCCCGGACAGATGCATCGACAAACCACTGGATAACCGATTCCACCTCGCCTCGGGACATCTCCCGTGGCTGGACCTTGGTCCTGGTGTCTTCCACGGCAGAGGGTGCAATGGCTTCTCCGCCGCAGATCCTGGGCCTGGCCTGCCTGCCGCCGTGAACGATCTGGGCTGCGATGATTGATCCTGCCTTGTGAACAGTGTCGGTGAGACTGCGGAGACCCGGGATGTGATCATCGGAATAGATCCCGGTCTGACCGGGACTTGCCTTTCCGGTTGGATGAACGTAGAGAAAACCGGAGATGATGAGGCCGATACCCCCTTCGGCCAGATGGCGGTAGAGTTCGATCTGGCGGCGGGTAATACACCCGTCATTGTCCGCCATGTAGTCGTTTGTGGCGGAACGAACAAACCTGTTGGGTATTTCCAGTGTTCCTATCTGAATAGGAGAAAACAGTATATCTTTCATCAAACTTCCTCTTCAACCGGATGTTCTCACGCACTGAACGATTATCCTTCGATCAGCGCATATAGTTTTTTTATCTCTTCGGGCCAGAGGTCCGGGTTCGGCGTCTCCAGGACCAGGGGGATGTTCTCCATACGGAGATCATTCACAATAAAAGCAAAGGCATCCCAGCCGATGTGCCCCTTACCCAGGCTCTCATGCCTGTCTTTTCGGTTTGCATACTCATGCTTACTGTCGTTCAGGTGCATCCCTTTAAGAAAAGGGAATCCCACAATCCGGTGAAATTCTTCCATGGTGTTCTCGTAGGTTTCCCTGGTGCGTATATCATACCCGGCACCCAGGATATGGCAGGTGTCGATACATACTCCGGTTCGCTCTTCGTTTCCTGTTTTTTCGATAAGCGCCGCCAGGTGCTCGAACCGGTACCCTACATGAGACCCCTGTCCGGCTGTGGCTTCGATTACCAGTATGGCTGTTTCCGTTTCAGACAGCACGATCCGCATAGCCTCTGCAATGCGGTCCAGGCACTCCTCATCCGTCAGTTTCCCCAGGTGCCCCCCGGGATGAAAATTGAGCAGGCTGAGGCCCAACTGTTCCACCCTCCGGGCTTCATCCAGGAAGGCATTCACCGATTTTTCCCACATCTCTTTTTCCGGGTTCCCCAGGTTGATCAGGTATGAATCGTGAACAAGCACGTGCTCTTTCTTAAATCCGGTGTTTGCCATATTCTGATAAAAGAGGGCAATATCTTCGTCGGCCAGCGGTTTGGCTTTCCATTGTTTCTGGTTTTTGGTGAACATGCCGAAGGCTTTTGCACCTGCATCTTGAGCATTGAGAGGGGCATTGTATACTCCGCCGGCTATGGAAACATGGGGCCCGATGAATTTCATACGCATCACTTTATAGCACTTTTTTTAACAATATAACCCACCGGGAGGGCTATTCTATTACCCTAACCTGAGATTTGTCCTGGTTTTTTCCCAGCACAATAACATATACGGCCCCTGCGATGATGAAGGCGGCGGCAGGATAGAAGTAGCCTTCCGGCACTTCCCGGAAGATGAAAAATGCCAGGGCACCCGCAAAGATGAACTGGGAGAGGTTAACCAGGGTTACGATCTGTGACCGTAGAACCCTCATGGTGTAGTTCAGGGTTGTATGGCCTGCTATCGTAGGGATGAAAATGAGCAGGAGCAGGATCAGCAGGTCCCGTCCGGTGATCCCGGAGAAGCTCCCCGGATTGAACAGAGCGGCAACGAGGCAGAATAAGCCGCCGGCGTAGTACAGGGGAACGATATATCGGAAAATCCCGCCGTGGCCCCGGTGTTTCCGGGCCAACCCTAAGTATATCGCATAAAACACCATGGACACGATGCAGAGCATATCTCCGGTAAAGGTTTCCGGGCTGGTCCTGAAATCGTTCATTGCCAGCACGACAATACCGGTTACGGCGATGAGGGTCCCGATAATCTCCTGGAAGGTGATAATTTCCCGTTTCAGAATGTAGATCACAAAGGGCATGACAACAGGCATCATGTTTACTACCAGTGTAGAGTTTGCTGCCAGGGTAAGCCGGGCGCCTATGATCCAGGTGATGAAGTGCAGTCCCATGAAAATTCCGGGTATAATAGAAGGCGAAACCAGCTTCCAGTTCAAGGGTAGGTTGTCTTTTCGAATATCTTTGATGAACAGTGGAGTCAGCACCAGAGCGGCGCCTAACAGGCGAAGGCTGGAAAGAAGTACCGGATCGATGGTTGTAGCCTTAACCATGAGTACCGCGGTAGATCCGCAGAATGCACCTATAATAACGAGGAGAATGTGACCAATCAATGACTTACCGCTTTATGGACGGGTATTTGTACAGGGTAATTATCATACAATGATGCTCATTTCAAATGATCCCTGGACAAAAAAAGCCGGGCTGATTACCGGCTTTAGGGGAGTCTGGATTGAAACTGGTACCTTTGTTTCAATACCCAGAATCCTCACTCTGTGTAAAATTTAATCCAGATCTCCCTGTTTGTCAATGATTTTTCGTTTTTTTCGGCTGAGTATTCTTCGCACATAAGTGAATAATTGCCGGGTTTATTCAGTTTCGGCTTAAAAATTATCTTGTGTTCCTGCACACCTTCCCGTATAATACCATTATTCAACCAAAACTTTATTTTTGGAAAGGAGAATTATATGAGTGATGTGAAAGCTCAAGGTTGGGTCGTTTACCCAATCGGAAGCAAACCGAAAATGGGGCTCGCAATTCTCCTGGGAATCCAGCAGTATCTCACCATGTTCGGCGCAACGGTACTTATTCCGTTCATCGTCGGCGGTGCAATGCAGCTTCCCCAGGAAGAACTTGCACTTCTCATTTCAACCATGTTCTTCGTATCGGGTATTACGACCCTGATACAGCAGTCACCTCTCGGTAACAGACTTCCCATTGTCCAGGGCGGAACCTTCTCATTTCTGGGGCCCATGTTCGCCATAGTCGGTATGGTGGCGGCTCAGAACATGGGCTGGCAGGTGATGATTCAGCAAGTAAGCGCAGCAGTTATGTTCGCCTCAGCCTTCGAAATCATCCTTGGATACACCGGACTGATAGGGTACGTAAAGAGAGCCATCAGCCCGATCACCATTGCGCCTACTATCGCAATGATCGGTCTGGCCCTCTACGGGATCGGCGCTCCATGGATGGCGGGGAACTGGCCCATTTCTCTGATAACCCTGACCGCCCTGGTGCTCTATTCCCAGGTGTTCTCCAGGAAGTCCAAAGTATTCCTTCTCTTCCCTGTCCTTCTGGCTATTATCACCGGATGGGTGGCATCTATCATCGGAACCCTGGCAGGCTGGATTCCCGACGGGAATGCGGCAAATGTCGCCGGCCAGGCTGCTCTTATCCATGCAGCTCCCTGGTTCAGTCTCCGCCCGGCTCTTCCCTTTAAGTGGGGATTTCCGCAGCTTAACGCCATTACCGTAGCCGGTTCCTTCGGCATGCTGGCAGGTTATCTCGGATCCATGGTCGAATCCATCGGTGACTATTACTCCTGCGCACGTATTTCCGAAGCTCCGGTACCCACGGAAAAGATGATTTCCCGCGGGCTCGGTGCCGAGGGTCTCGGTTGTCTTATTGCAGGCCTGTTCCAGACCTGTAACGGTACCACTTCGTACTCCGAGAACATCGGCTCTATCGGTCTTACCCGTGTAGCAAGCCGCCGCGTTGTTCGTGCAGGTGCGGTTGTTATGCTGATTCTGCCGTTCTTCGGCAAGTTCGGCGCAACCCTTGCCACCATGCCGCAGCCGGTTATCGGCGCAATGTTCGTGGGGCTATTCGGTCTTATCGCTGCAGTCGGTCTTTCCAACCTGCAGTTCGTTAATCTGAATAACGCGCGGAACCTGTTTATCATCGGTCTTGCCTTCTTCGCCGGTTTGAGTTTTCCGGCCCATTTTAATTCTAATGCGATTAACTGGGCGGACGCCGGCCGTGTCGCTGAGGTCCTGGGAAGTATCCTCCAGACAATCCTCACCACTGGAATGGCAGTTGCAGCTATCTTCGGTATCGTCCTGGACAACTTGCTCCCGGGTGCTACCAGGGACGAGCGTGGTCTTACCATGTGGGAAACCGAAGCTACAGACGAAGCATGGGAAAAAGCAGAAGCCGAATGGGCCAAGATGGCTGTCGGCGAAGAAAGAAAGATTATCATCGAATAATCTTTCTCCCTTTTCCCTCGAAACGAATGATATGGATATGGGGCCTTCCTTGCCCCATATCCTTTTTTATGCTTAAATACTTATCTGATGGAAAACAAGAGAAACAACCTGTTGGTAGCTCTCATGATCCTCGTAGGAATACCGGCGTTTTATATGATATTCAACGCGGGGAACCCGAACTCCCTGATGAGGATTATCGTACAGGACCCCTCCTGGGACCTGGCTATTACCGTAGGTCTGTGCGCTGTCATTGCTGCGCTGGGACTCATACTCTCTTCGGAGCGCAGGGAGAAGGTGCTGGAGAATATGCTTACCACCAATGCGGATTATATCCGGCAGCTCCGGAAAAAAGGAAAAAGCGATGAGTTTATCGCAGAAGATTTTCTGAAGACCATAGGCAGCAGTAAAGGATTTATCCACTCCATGGCAAAAGGGAGGGTGCTTCGTTTTCTTGCCAAATTCGAATAAGACGGAAGAAACAGTATGGGTAATATACTGACATCGGACAACAGCTGGATCATCTTTATCATTATTTTCGGAGGCCTTATCGGGTATATCGCTATCATGCAGCGGGTGGAATCCGCGAGAATATTAAAGAAGTTCGACAGAACTTCCATTATCCTCATGAGTTTCGGAGTCAATTATTTCGGCCTGGAATCGGAACCCGGAAGACCGGCGAGAAGCACCGGGTGCCTGGTGTTGTCCCTCGACGGCTTATACTACCGTGCGCGCCACACAAACAGGGAATTAACTATTCCCGGGGGCACTATAACAAATATCGAAGTGATCGATGTCCATAAAGGGAAATCCCTCCATCAGAAAGTGATAGGCATTAACTTTCTCAATCCCGACGGTAAGGTGGACCGCGCCGCATTCCGCATTCCCCATCCGGCCCGGTGGGTGGACACCATTAAAAAACGGTTCATGAACAGGGAATAGGAGTTACCGGTTTTCCTGTTTGTACAGCAGCTGGATTTTATTGTTGGTAAGCACGATGTAGAGAAGGGTGATTATCGTTGTTCCCATGGAAACGAAGGGAATAAAACTGCACAGGATAAGAATGCACATGGCAATAGGGATTCCTCTGGACATGTTTACCCATGAATCGCCGTAAAGTTTTCTCCCTTTCTCGTTCAGTCCTTTCCACAGTCCGATAAACGATACAAAAATCCAGTAGAAGTTATAAAAAGGTATGAAGAGAAATCCCACCGCTTTCCCGGGAGTAGTTGCGCGGACTTCTTCCGGCACAAGTTCCCAGTTGTTGTAATGCCAGAGCATGGTAAAAATCGTGTAGAGGACAGTAATAGGCGTGTTGATCACCCAGAATACCCACACTCCCGGAATACCGAACTGTTTCGCGTACCCGATGACATTGCCCAGGACCATGGCAATAACACCGAAGATGAGAACCGACGTACCTAAGTTGATAACGTGTTCTTTATTGCGGTACATGAATACCCCCTGATTGTCGTTGCTACTATCAATATAGAGCGGAATGTTGGCTGTGTCAGTACTATTTTTAAAGGCAGTCGGAACATCCGGAAGTACAATGTCCAGGCGGTATGGTAGAAGGAAATTTGACAAAGAGGTATGCATGATATATCTTATCCATATATGGATATGGATAAGATATGGGACTAACAAAAAAAACGACGATCCTTTTCCCGGAAGATTTGTACAATCATCTGAAAAAGGTAGCACGGTCCAGGAGAAAAAGCGTAGGAGACCTGATCCGTTCTGCCTGTGAAAAGGAGTACGGCCTCGTTTCCACAGATGAATCTATGGCTGCTGTGGAGAGCCTGGGGAATCTGAACCTGCCGGCTCCTTCCATGGAGCAGATGAAGGCGGAAATTATTGCTGAAAAACTCATGCCGGATCACATCTGATGATGTTTATCGATTCAAATATTTTCATGTATGCCGCAGGATCGGCTAGTCCTCATAAAGTGCCGTGCCTTATGTTCCTGCACCGTGTTGCTGCCGGTACCGAGGAAGCCTGTACATCCGTGGAAGTGCTGCAGGAAATCCTCCATAGATACCGCCATATCCGGCTCTGGGAACAGGGAAAAGAGGTGTATTCCCTGGCGAAAAAAATCGTTCCCAGGATCCTGCCGGTGGACATAACGATCCTGGATCGTGCTTTTGTTCTTCTGGAGCGCTACCCGTCAATCTATGCCCGGGATGCCGTACACGCTGCAACCTGCCTGGTTCATGGTATCCGGGAAATCATCACCTTCGACAAAGATTTTGACCTGATCGAAGGAGTGAAGAGGGTAGTCTTGTCATAAGGATAAGGCTGCGAGATGGGATTGTGCTGTAAAAGTCCGGGAGTTTAGTGAAATATGGATGTTGTGAAGCGCTGGAATTTCGTGTACAATCTGTATATGAGTGCAGATTCGGGAATCAACCTGGATGAAGTGCGGAGTTTCCTCGACAAAAAAGTGTGGGATAAAAAAGTACGAATCAAGTCACGTTTTGAACAGGCGGAAAAAGATTTTACGAAAATCGTTGATTACATCATTTCCGGGTTCAATCCTAAGCGGATATACCAGTGGGGATCGTTATTGTATCCGGAACGGTTCAGTGAAATATCGGATATCGATATAGCTGTGGAAGTCGATCTACCACCTGAGGAGTTTTGCCGCATGCTTATCGAGGTAGACAACATGACGGATCTGCCGGTGGATCTCGTGGAGATTGATAAAATCCACCCCCATTACGCAGATACTATTTTAACATATGGAAAACTGATCTATGAAAGAAAGTAAACGAGCCGTAATCCTCCAGGAAGACGTTAAAAAGCACATCGATATTCTCGAAACCCTCTACCGGTACAAAGAACAGGCTTCAGAAAATGAGTTGAAGATTTTGGGTAAAACCCAAAGTTCCGCCCTGATTTTTGCAGGCATTCTGGAACAGTACTATACTTGCCTCGAAACTGTTTTCCTGCGGATTTCCCAGTATTTTGAAAACGATCTGACACCAGACAAATGGCATACAGAGCTTCTACGGAAGATGAACCTCAAGATCGAAGGTATACGCTCGGAGGTCATTTCCGACAAGTCTTTCAAGCTTCTTCTGGAACTTCTCAGGTTTCGCCATTTCAAGCGGTACTATTTTCAACTGGAATATGACTGGGACCGGCTTGATTTTCTCCTCAAGAAGATCGATCAGGTGCATCCGCTGGTACTGGATGATTTAGAGCGGTTTCGAAAATTTCTAAAAAGTATTTGAACAAATCCTGGAAAATCCTGGGGAAACCAATCCGACTTTTAAAACAATCGTGAAGCTTGAAAAGATATTTGAAGAGAAGTTGCTGATGTTTTAATCCAAGCTCTATAAAACGGTTGTCGAAATCAGAGGAGTTATGAGAGAGCTCAGCAACGGAATGACCCCAGACTTCTTCTGCTCCCTTAAAAAAAAGGTATGCTTTGAGCGCTTTTTCAGCTGATTGCTGCGCGAGGAAACACGCCAGATTATGGCGTTCTCCTTTCTTTGAGTATTCGGCGTCATCTCAATCTCTTTTCGCTTGAATTAGCCATCTGAAAGCTTCTGAATCCTTGTTCTCTTTCATAAAGCAGTGTTCCTTCCGAAAGGATTTTGTGTAAAAACGAATTTTTCGATTGGTACTTTACAATCTCTTCAGGTGAGTATACCAGAACATCCGGGGCACATTTTGGCATTACGATACGATACACATCTTCAAGGCGATCTAAGAATCTTTTTTCCGTGTGTTTTATGATAAGAAGATCAATATCCGAATGGGAATAAACGTCTTTCCGGCTTAAGGATCCGAAGAGTATGATCCTTTCCACGTCGTTTGTTGCAAGCAGGGGTACAATTCGATTGAGCTCGGTTTGTAACGCGGAGGTTCTTTTCCCATGCGAGGACATTCTGTATCCCACTGAATAATACCGTACCTTTAGGTTATACTGTGTCAATCAGATACAACATATTCCAAGCCAAATATGGTTTGGTGCGGGCGTAAGCCGTAGTGCTTCACCATTGAGTATTTGCTTCTTTAGATGTACATTTAAAGGTACGGAGAAGAGATATGATTAAACAGATGCAAATTACAGAGGCCAGGCGAAAACTGAATGAACTCTACAAAGAATTGGACCCCCGGGACACTATTTCTATCACATCACGGGGAAAGCAAGTATATGCCTTGATGTCCTGGGAAATGTACGAAGCAATCGATGAGACCCTGTCAATTTTGGGAGACCCGGAACTCATGGAGTCATTTAAAAAAGGTATCAAAGACATTCAGGCAGGACGGGTAACAGACTGGGAGGAAGTTAAAAAGGAACTGGATATTGGGGTATAAACTTCTTATTTCCGAGGAAGCTAAGAAATACCTCCAGTCGATTGATCCAAAAACCCGGGACATTATAGGAAGAAAGATAGGAGATTTAAAGGAATCACCTGAGAAGCGAGGAAAGCAATTGGCCGGAATACTCGCGAAATATCGTAGTATTCAAGCTGCCGGACGGTATAGGATCATCTATGAAATAAGAAAAAGGAAAATTATCGTCTATATAATCGCTATTGGTATACGAAAAGAGGGATCCCGGGTAGATGTATATGAGACTCTTAAGAAAATGGTGAAGTTAGGTCTTTTTGAAGAATAGTTATATGAGTGCTGTAGCCGGTTGTGAACACCCTGACCTCCCTCTACTGAAGCAAGGGCCCTTTTTCTCCTGCTGTAAGATATAGGATGAATGTTATAGAAAATCCCCATGATACGGATAGCACTGTGGATCATGAAAGATATAGCTTGCGAGGAGAAGGCGCGGGAACATTTGAAAAAGTACTTTGAATTGGGTAAACTATGCTGGCAGAGATCACAGAGATTGCCATGGAGGTAAACGATCCGGCATTCCTTGACCGGGCGCTG
>JAJSAL010000030.1 GCA_024274705.1 Spirochaetota bacterium | reverse complement strand
TTTCATATCAAACCAGGATTACCGTTTCAAATTATTCGCAATTCCCAGCATCGTGTCGGAAGTTTGTATGGCTTTGGAATTGAGCTCATATGCCCGCTGAGCTACGATCATGTTTACCATTTCCTGTACAATCGACACATTGGACATTTCCAGGAATTTCTGCACAACCTTACCCATGCCTTCGAAACCGGGACGGCCGCCGATGGATTCACCCGAAGCATTTGAAACTTTAAACAGATTTTCACCAATAGCCTGGAGTCCCGCAGGATTTACAAAGCGGTACAGTTCCATCTGTCCCACCTCAAGAGGATCATCCGATCCTGCAACTTTTACGGTTATTCTACCGTCCTGGGAGATAGTCAGGCTGTCCCGTACAAAGGCATCAGGAAGGACCACCTCCGGCATAACTTTGTAGCCGTTTGAGTTTACCAGCTGACCGTTGGAATCGATTTTGAAAGAACCGTCCCTGGTGTAACCGTAGGTACCGTCATAGAGAAGAACCCTGTAAAAACCTTCACCCTGGATTGCAATATCTGAAACGTTTCCCGTAGACTGAAGGGAGCCCTGGGTAAAGATTCTTTGTGTTGCCGCAACCTTGACACCGTGACCAACCTGCACTCCTGTGGGTACCACGGTAACTTCCGTAGCCGGTGTGCCGGCGACCCGGGTGGTCTGGTAGAGAAGATCCTCAAAATCGGTCCTGATCTGCTTAAATCCTGTTGTATTAACATTTGAGAGGTTATTTGCAATGGTATCGATATTGAACTGCTGACCTGTCATCCCCGATGCAGCTGTCCATAATGAACGCATCATAATCTACCTGTGCCTCCTATACTTTAATTGCTTCGTTTATCAGCTTTCCAGCAAGGGTATCATGGGTCTGAATCATCCGCTGGTTCGCTTCGTATATTCTGTTGACTTCTATCATCTCAACCATCTCGGTTACCGGGTTGACATTCGATGCCTCCAGGAAACCCTGATGAACTTTCGGCGCCTGTTCCCGTCCGAGGATGTACGCATCCCCCGATTCGTAGGTGCTGTTCCAGAGAGAACTACCCTGTTTCCGCAAATAACGTGTGTTCTCAAAATCCACCAGTTTCAACTTGTCGACAAACTCCAGGTTTTCCCATTCGTTCTCTTCCAGGGAAACGAGACGTTCCGGATCCCCGGAGAAGGTACCATTCTGGAACACCCTCCCCTCCTGATCAATAACAAAATTGTTCTTCTTGATCATGACAGGTCCGTTTTCTCCCATAACGGGAAAACCCTCTTTTGTAAGGAGGAGTCCCTCTTTCCCGAGGGTGAATGCACCATTTCTGGTGTAACGCTCTCCATCAGGCGTGTTCACTGCGAAATAGCCCTTACCTTCCATCGCAAGATCAAAGGAATTATTCGTTTCCTGTAACGCGCCTTGAGTAAACACCGTGTACAGTTCATTGAGTTCCACCCCTGTGCCTATTTTACCCACCACCGGTGCTGTATCCATCGACCCCGGCGGGAAGGTGTACACACCGTCATCTTTTAGTCTGCGTATCATAAGCTCAGGAAAAGCCTTATGTACGGACAGGTCTTTCTTATAACCATGGACATTTACATTGGCCAGGTTGTTCGCAATCGCGTCCATGCGGTGCATCTGGGCGACCATACCGCTTGCTCCGGTATAAATTCCTCTCAGCACTCTTGGGACCTCCTATTGAAAGTGGTGATACTCTGATTATCGGTTCCGGAAAATAATCCTTGATTTGTTTGGTCCGGGTGCAAAGAACAGTTGCGGGCACGACAGGCACGACAGTGAGGAGACCTGGATGTTCGTTATCTGATTTATTTATGAAGATTTCTTTGTAGACAGGAATCGATCTGTTATGTGCCGCTTTGAAGCAGCATGCTTGATTTTTTATACCTTTTTTACTACCCTCTTTTTACTTTAAAGCCAGAATAGCTCAGTGGCAGAGCAGCTCACTCGTAATGAGCAGGTCTGGGGTTCAAGTCCCCATTCTGGCTGAACTGTCGGTGGTTACGGTACCAGTCCTCCGCCGTATTTTTTGAATCATTTTCGCGACCCCTTTATCCTGGTTGTATTGAACGAGACGGATGATGAGATACCATCCAGCGGCTGCTGCGATACCGGTAACACAAAGCCATATCGCCTTTCCTATGAAGGCCTTTTCATAACTCCCCAAAAGGGCAACAGCCTGGGAATCGAAATCCGAACTATACGGCGCAAAGATCAATACCGAATGGAAATAACCCCAGAAGAGCATACCGATACGGCTGCTTATTTCCTTCCCGATGAAAAAGATGGTGAGCATGTAGAGAACCATGGCTTCGAATCCGAATCCGGCATATAAACTGAAGGGAGTAAGAAACTCCGCTTCCACAGCCCGCCAGCTCTTCAGTACCGCTTCACTGCCGGTTATCCAGAACGCCAGGAGATGGCCGAATTCGTGAACCAGGGCGAACACGTCGAACCTGAACAGAAGCATACCCAGGAGGAAAAAGATAGGAATGAATTGTTTTACCTTCCTCATGATATAATCACTTACAGTATACTACCTTTTTCTTTGCTATTCACCTCGTCTCCACGCAGCCCGGTACAGGGACATGATGAAACCGGCAGCAGGGAAAACAGGCCCGGGGAAAAACAACTTATGAGCAGGTTACAAACGGGAAACCCGCGGTTCGGGTCCCCAAGAGGAGGATCAGTGCTTTCTTTTCGAGTTAACAAACCGGACAAACTCATTGACATTTTTAACCACGATTTTATTATTATGAATTTCTATACGCCGCTGGGATGCGAAATGGTTGAGGATCTGTTTGCATTGCTCCGTGGACATTCCTGCCCAGTGGGCAATGTCATCAACGGATGTATTGAACACCCTCTCATCCTCCCTGGGGTCCCCTGTCGGCTGGGTTTCTGAGAGCATCAGGAATACGTCTGCAACCCTGGCCTGCACATCATCCAGGGTAAGAATCATGAATCGTCTTTTCTGATCATAGATACGCTTTGTAAACAGCTTGAGAAGTTTGAAGGCAATTTGAGGATTTCCCATCATCAGGATTTCGAAATTCTCCCGGTTGAACTCCAGAGCTTTCACTTTCTCCCGTGCGATAGCAGTAGCGGATCGTGGAGCACCCTCCAGGATAGCCATTTCGCCGAATACTTCGCCGGGATAGAGGATGTCGATGGTCTTTTCTATGTCCCCCATGATCTTTACTATTTCTACTGTTCCTGATTGGATGAGGTAGAAGGTATCCCCGGGTTCGAATTCACAAAATAAAATATCATTCTTCTGAAACGTCTTTGCGAACCGTTCGAATATCGATAGATCAAGAGCCATATATCAACCTTCTAGATTTCGAAGCGCTTTTTTTGCCTTGCGGTTAACCGTAGAATCGGCAGGAGCCATGGCAAGTATCTTTTTATAAAAACTTATCGCTCTCTCACGTTCCCCCTTCTTTTCATAGCTGCTTCCAACATAGAAAAGGGAATCCAGGAGATCCGGATGTTTCGGGAACTTCTGAATAAGTGCAGTATACTGGGCGATGCACTGATCAAAATCATTGAGAGAGAAAAAACACCGGCCGATCTCGAACATGGATTTTGCATTATATTCTTCATCCTGGCCGTCATTCATGATTTTTCTGAACTCAATAAGGGCTTCCTTATATTTCTGCTGGCTAAACAAACTGACTGCGTTGTAGTACAGTTTTGCAACATCCGATAATTGCGCCGGACCGCTGGACGCCCTAGGCTGGGAGGAGGGACCCTGACCCTTCACTTCAATATTCTGGGCCTTGCTCTCTGCCATGGCAATATACCTGGTTACCTCTTGGGCATAAGCTCCGGAAGGATAGTACGTTAGGTACTGACGGAAGGCATACAGTGCCTGGGCGAACCTCCTGCTCTTCAGGTAATACTCACCTATTTTGAAAAGCCCCTCTTCAGGGTCTGCTCCCTGTTCATCCGCATTGAGCAGATTCTGCACCTGCTTATGGGTCCTTCGGAGCTGATTCGAAAACACCTTGAGCATCTTCATGATAATCCTGGTGTTCTTCAGTACGAACTGTTCGAACTCAGGCACAGAAAATGAAATGACCAGGGAATCCTGCAGTACAACAGCATTCTCTTCCCTGGGATATTTGCCAAGAGCGGATTTTACACCGAAAAATTCCCCGGTCTGAATCATATCATGAATTTCCTGACCGGTTTCGATATCGTTGGAAACGAGATTTACTTTACCCGATTTAAGGATATACACCTTTTCTGTTATATCACCCTTAAAATAGATTATTGAGTTCGATTTGTACTGAATAGGCTTTGGGGACATTTTACATCCTCTCTCTTATACATTGTTCACATCAAGAGGAATAAAATCAAGCTCTTTTGCAAAACCGACATTTTCCTGTACACGTTTGAGAAGATGTGCAGGATCACCTTTCACCAGTTTGCTGAACCCTTTCAACGTAATCTCTGAAAACTCAACATTCCTTTTTTCGAAGAGTTCCCGGAATTCAAGGTCGCCATAGATGGGGCTTCCCTCTTGCAGCAATAAGGCGATGTCTTCCGGTTCCGCCTGGACAAGAGCTTCATATGGATCTTTTACCTGCGGTTTAAGAAGGAGCAGGTCGGCCAATTTACCCTCCGCGATACTCCCTATTTTGCTATCCATGCGAAACGCCCGGGCTGGATTCGTAGTTACCATCTTGACCAGCTCCTTAGCATCCAGGTCTGCGTTGTATAGGTTCCGGTAAATCTCCCGGGCATAGCGCATCTCTTCCAGTATATTGACCGACCCTGTGTGGGTGGAATCCGTACCGATGGATACATTGATACCCCGTTGGAGTATTTTCTTGATCTTACAGGTAACATTGAACATGAGCATGTTGGAAGCCGGGCACCAGGCTACGTGGGCACCTGCATCTTTCACCTTTTCAATATCCAGGTCGGAAAACCCGATACAGTGGATCAACACATCATGATCATCCAGACACCCTAGTTTCTCCAGAATATCTATTCCGCTCTGAGATTCTTCGTCAAATCCTTCTTCCAGGTGGGTAATGAACGGTATATCCTGATCAACAGCCCGCTTGTGCTCAATTTCAATACCGTCTCCCCATTTTAGATCATAGGAGGAGCACTCATGCTCGAGGGCATACTCCCGAATAACACGCAGGGGAAGACCGGGGAGTATGTCGTCGTTCAGCTTGTGAGGGAAATGATCATTCGTGGTAACTACACCGGAAAAGATATTTTTATAAGAAGAGAGGAGATAGCAGTCCTCTACCGAGACATTTGCCCGTTCCTCATATACCGGGGAAGATTTCAGATCATCGTCCCATGGGGCCCAGTTAAGATAAAAGGTACCCTTTGACGGACCCACCCTGGGAAGATAGTTGCCTCTGAAATGATCATGAATATTCACAAGCGCCGGATAAAGATAATACTTTTTTCCGGTCCTGAAATCGTGTTCTGCTGTTTTCCCCACCGAGGCTATGATGTTCTCTTTAACAACGACAGAGCTATTCTTTATAACTTTAACAGGCGTTATACAGCGTAGGTCACTTATCGAGTATTCAGATAACATGCACAACCTTCCCAAGTGTAAAAGTGTGTTACTCTTATTCTCTAAGTTTATCGGCGGTTTTTCTAATAAAAACAGAGAAAAACTTTTCAGTCATCCCGGAACAACACCGATAAGAATATACTCTCAATACGTTTAAAACAATATCATTTTTTCTTTATTCAGTTGAACCTGATTACCTTATTCTGTAGTATACTTATTAGAATTATTCATGATAACATTGTTAGGGCGATTCTTCATACAAAAAACCAGGGACGCGTTCTATGCAATGGGTTTCTTTTACCTGACACTGAAGGAATCCGTGTTCTTTCTGAAGCGGAAGCAGGTTGGTTTCAGGGTTCTGGTCATGCAGATCCTGTTTACCGGCGTAGAAGCCCTCTTTATCATTGCCATTATCAGCGTTGCCCTGGGAGTGGTTATAATCATTCAGGGAATATCCCTTCTGCCCAGGTTCGGTCAGGGCAGTCTTATCTATACGATTCTTATAACCGTTATCACCCGGGAACTCGGCCCTCTCCTTACGGCTCTCATCATTATAGCCCGTTCCGGTACGGCAATGGCAACTGAAACGGGGAACATGGTAGTCTCCCACGAAATAGAGGCATATATTTCTGTGGGAATAAATCCTATTTCCTACCTTGTAGTTCCCCGCTTTTTGGGAGTTACCATATCACTCCTCCTGTTAAATCTCTATTTCAACATTTTCGGTCTGATTGGATCGTTTGCGGTAACCCAGCTTATTAAAGCAATATCATTTAAGGAATATTTCGGTAATCTCCTGTCGCAGCTTAGTCCTGAGGATATTTTCTCTTCACTGCTGAAAAGTCTCGTCTTCGGCGTTATTATTTCAACGGTATCCATGTTCCATGGATTCAGGGCACAGTACGCATCGACAGAGATCCCTCAAATTGTCATCAAGGCTGTAACACAGAGTTTCATCTACTGTATTGTAGCTAACGCAATCATAACCCTGGCGTATTATATTTGATTATGGAAACATCCATCGAACTTGAAAATATCAGAGTTGAAAAGGGTGACACAACTCTTTTTCATGACATGAATGTATCGTTCCCAAAAGGGATTACTTCGGTCATCATGGGCCCCTCCGGGTCGGGTAAGAGTACTATGCTGAAAATTGCTGCGGGTATAGATATGCCCGATTCGGGCACGGTGTTTGTATACGGTAAACCGCTTATGAAGATGTCTGAAAAAGAGATGATGGCTTTTCGTAAAGAAAACGGTTTCGTTTTTCAGGATGCTGCATTATGGTCGAACAAATCGGTATACCAGAACCTGAGTCTGCCCATGGAGTTCCATTTCCGTCATCTTGATTCCGTTGAAATCCGAAGACGTATCAATGTTGTGCTTAAGAAAATAGGATTTCGTGATAACCCGGATCTCCGGCCGGCTCAACTCTCTATCGGGGAGCGCAAAATGGCTTCTTTTGCGAGAGCCCTTGTCAATGACCCGAAATTGATATTCATGGACAGTCCCCTCATTTCAATCGACAGTGAAATTATCGACAGGATAATCGGTATGATCCTGGAGCTGAAACAAGCCGGAAAGACGATTATCATATCTACTCACAACCCGGCCCTCGTTTCCAGGGTGGCGGATTATCTTATTGTAATAAAAAAAGGTACAATACTGGAAACGGGGAAGTTTGATACGGTGGTGCAAAGCACGAACAGGGAGGTAATAACCATCCTGACTGATGTCCTGAGTAAGGCGGCAACCTACGATGGCGACATCTTAAGCCTTCTTGATGGGGACGATACCTGATAAATCTGATTGACAGGTTATTATGGATGGTCTAGACTTTTTACAGATATGAAATTCAGAATTCGTTTTGCAGAACAGATCGTTGGTCTCTTTGTCTTAATCGCCATCGGCTTTCTCGTCCTTATTATCATCCTCATGGGGGCAAACCAGCGATGGTTTGCAACGGACTATTACTACTCCAGCCGGTTTGCTTCGGGCGACGGATTGAGTGTGGGAATGCCGATTACACTTAAGGGATTTCAAATCGGTAAAGTAAGTAAAATCTCCCTGAACGAAGAAAACGAAGTCGATATCGTATTTTACGTGTATGACACGTACTATGAGAAAGTAAAGGAAAATTCCATACTGGAACTCACATCGAATCCCCTGGGGCTGGGCGGGGGTCTTGTCTTTCATCCGGGAAAATTTGTCGGTGTACCTCTCCCGGAGTTTACCTTTATCCCGTCCCTGGACCTTCCTGAAGGACAGCGCCTTGTCAGCCAGGGGCTTGTCGATATGCCTGCAGGTGATGATGCGATAAACCGGATCATAGGAAAGACCGAGGGAGTGATGGACAGCATAAGCGTCGTATTGAATAAAATCGTAGACGTGATGGACAGCGTGGCGGATATCAGCAATTCGATCGTTACCTTTCTCGATGATCTCAATGCGGGAATCAAAGGAGAGAATACAGGCGCCCTTGCCCTGACACTCAACAACGTACAAGAGATCACATCTCAGTTGAACACCGACCTGGTTTCGATTATGGAGAATGTAGATGATACCACGGCGAATATTCAGACCATGACCGAAGCGTTCAAAGATCCTACCGGGCTCATTCCTAAACTGCTGGACGCTAAGGGATCGTTGGCTGCATTTCTGGATGACGACAACGCTCTCTATGACCAGATCAACTCCATCCTTCTCGGAATCGATGAAACGGTATTTCAATTTACGGAATTCTCGAAATATATCAATACTACATCGCCTCAGATTTCCGGCTTACTGGAAGAGACCAGGGACGCTATTGGTCAGGGAAAAGATGTTATGGAAGGGCTGAAAAACAACCCCCTCCTCCGGGGAGGTATTGCAGAAGAAATTGAACAGCCCACCACTTTCCAGAGTTACAGGGATGAGGATTTCTGATGAAACACCTTATGGTCCTGACAGTCTTACTGTTTCTATCAGGGTGGATGTTCTTCTCCTGCTCGTCAGTACCAAAAAACACAGAAGAACAGACTACCAGTGATGTGAAAAACCAAGCGGCGGAATACGCCGGGTATGGGGACAATTACTTCAACCGGGCCCAGTATGACCAAGCACTGAAATTTTTCGAACTGGCCCTGAAAGAAAATATATCCGTAAACAACGAGAAAGGGATCGTCAAGACCTATAATTCCATCGGTATAGTATACATGGCCCAGGGGTTGAATGAATATGCCGGGAACACCTTTTCGCTGGCATACGATCTGGCTGTGGCCCTGGAAGACAATATCCTCATTTCCAGGACGGAAAACAACATCGGTGAACTGTATCTTCGCAACGGGCAGTCCGAAGAGGCCCTCGATATGTTTGTGAAAGCTATCGACCGCCTCGAAGGAATCGAATTTGATAAAAAGAACAAAGACGGTGATCAGAAAGACCATAGGCCGATCCTGTATCATAACACAGGGCAGGCATATAAACAGCAGGGGGACCTGGATAACGCGCTTGTTTTCTTACAAAAAGCACTCGCCTTGAACCTGGAAAATGAAGATTATAAACAAATGGCGGATAACTATTATGCCCTGGCTTCGGTATATTCGAAAAAGGAGATGTATCCTCAGGCGGAGGAGTTTGCTTTATCAGCACTGGAAAATGATAAAATTATAGAGAATAGTGTCGGCATAGCCAAAGACCTCCTTGCCCTGGGTATCATCAACGAGAAGGCCGATAACACGGCAGGTGCACTGGTTTATTATAAGAAAGCTTACCTTGTGTACAAAACACTTAACCTTTCTGCAGACATGGAAAAAGTGTTGCGTTTCATCATCGGCAGTGCGGAAGCGGCAGGGTCGCCGGAAGATGTTGAGAAGTATACAGCCATTCTGGATTCACTGGGGAACTAGCCGTTGAAACGACACCAGAAAAACGGTATCTTCTCAGGCATTTTTTCTGCCTATCGTTCCCTCTTCAGTAAGTGTGCAGTTTTTATCCTCTTTATCGGTGCAGTTGGAGCGGTAAGTCTGCTTGTGGCATTTCCCCTCTGGTATTTCGCCTCCTCAAACCCACAGGGGTTCTCTATTTTCGCGTTAACCCTTTTATGCGGGCTGGGGGTATTTGGTATCATCCGGAAAAGTGTAAGCTCAAGATCAGGACAGCCACGGGGCCGGAGATTTTTCAGAAGTGCACTCAAATTTATCTTAGGAATAGCTTTCCTGATCGGTCTTTACGGTATCGTTCTCCTCTTTTCCCGAAACATGACGGGCTGGGCTATACCGGCTCTAATCTCCTTTGTATTACTCTTTGGATTGTATCTGTATGGTTTTTTCAGCATACGGGGGCACTAACGAAAAGCCTGCCCTCTTATGTATCTTCTTATTCATTCTTACGTGTCAGCCGGCTGTTGCCCAGTATCCTGAAATAAGAGAGATGCGGCCTGCCGACCTTCTGTATCGGCAGCTGCATGCCGACATCGAAACGTTTTACCGAAACGCCGCCCAGGGGCAGGAGATGATGCCCCTTCAGATATATGCTTACTCCCCTGACCGGGAGATGTCCATTTTCTCACTTGCCTCTTCGGCTAACCTGCCCTATGAGACCATCATCACCTTAAACCGGCTTCAGACACGGAAGGAGATACGACCGGGAGAACAGGTCCTTCTGCCTAACATGCCGGGACTGTTTATTCCCCTGGTACCGCAGAACGAACTAGAGTTGCTTATCTCAGGAAGACTTACCGGCGATTTACCGGACAGCATGCCGGTGAAAATCATTGATAACGGCAGCCTCGTCGATTTCCTTTTCATTCCGGGAATTCGGTTTACCAAGCTGGAACTGGCCTACTTTCTCGGTATTCTGTTTCATTTTCCCCTTCCCATTGGTAAAATCTCTTCCCTTTACGGGATGCGGAACAGTCCAGTTTCGGGTAAACTGCATTTCCATAATGGTATCGACATTGCTGCCCCTCTGGGAACAGATGTATCTGCAGCCCGGGAGGGTGTTGTAACAGAAACAGGCTGGGATTATCTTCTGGGAAATTACATCATCATACAACATCCCGGAGATTACGAGACAGTGTATGGCCATCTCATGGAAGTGCTGGTAGAGTTGAATCAAACAGTGCATTCCGGTATGATAATCGCACGGCTGGGCAATACCGGCGTATCAACCGGCCCCCATCTTCATTTCTAGATACGAAAATTCGGGGAATCCAGGGATCCCCTAACCCTGATGCCAAAGGTTACAAAATGATACGTGGATTACGTTTTTGTACAGTGTGCATATTTCTGCTTATATCTACTTTCATCTGGGCAGATAACATACGCGGTCCTCTTCGATCTCAGATGATCATAGGGGAAGACAACGCCTTCACCGAAGAAATTCGTGTAAAAATGGAGGAACTCTTTACGGTGAACATTCCTTCCGACAGGATACGGTTCGTGGAAGGCATTGAAATCGAAATAAAAATACCCAGTGCTATACGGAATTTGCGGGACTCCTTCGCACTGTTTCTGTATAAAGATGTTTACCCGAAGCCTGATGAAGATGTGTGGGCTTATACGGGAAAGCGGCTCACTTTCGAGCTGATACCTCCGAGAGCCCAGATCTATTACCGTATCCCCCTGGATATGGGTTTGGATATTACCCCCTCCCCGGACACGGTATATATCGAAAAACCGCTGCGTTCTTCAGATTTCCCGCTGATCCTGACGATTCTTCCTGTTATGAAGGGCATCCCGGCAACCGCATCGATTGCAGAGTTCAGGATCCGGACAAGGACGGTACTTAAGGAAACCGGATCCCTGGAAATCGATTTCACCCTTAGCGACCTATCACCGGACCCTGATATGTCATCCGTGAATCTTTACCTCGATGGGAAATCTATTACTCCTTCTGAAAAACCCATAGTGCTTACTACAGGGCTTCACAGCCTGGAATTTTTATCCGATGACTACCGGAGTCAGTCCTTCCGGGTTGCCATCGAACCGGGAAAAACAACGGTACTTTCTATCCCGGTTGAACCCTTGATACCCCGAATCTATTTCGAGGGTCCTAACGTGGCTGAATTCTTTTTCGATGGAGAAAAACTAGACATTATTCCCGGCGTCGCTCTCGATGTTACGGAAGGGGAACACACACTCCTCTTCAAAATTGGTGATTACCGCGTGAGTAAACGTATTTTTATCGAAAAAAGTAAAGATTACAATATTTCACTTTTCCTCGACATTTTAGTGGAAGAACGTTAAAATAGAAGTGTAAAAAGTATTAAAGAATAGTGGTTATTGACGATAATGTTAGTGTCGGTGCCTTAATATAGTTCCCCTCCCAGTTTACTATATGAGAACTGACACCTGCAGGCCGGCGTATGTCGGCCTGCTCTATTATATCCGGCATTGACAAAAAGCTCCTTCATCCATACTTTATCCCTATGGCTACTGAACCACGCAGGCGGATTTTCATTGAAATCATCTTCGCCGTTACAATATTTCTGACAATCGGGGCGGGCATTGCCATCGGGCTGATGTTCGCGGCAACGAAAAATATTAAGAATACAGAAGCGATCGGAGAGTATAAACCTGCTCTCCCTTCCCAGATTCTTGACAGGAAAGGCAGGCTTATCACGGAACTGTTTTCGGAAGAGAAGCGGGATATGATTTCCATCGACAGGCTGCCGAAACATCTTATTTACGCTCTTATAACCAGGGAAGACCAGAGTTTTTTCGAACATAAGGGGTTTGATCTACGGGGACTGACCCGGGCGGTCATAAACAATTTTCTTGGCCGGTATCATTCCGGAGGCAGTACCATTACTCAGCAGGTGGCGGGAAGGTTGTACGATGACAGGTCGGATATTTCATACCGGCGTAAAATACGGGAACTGTGGTGGGCCGTTCAGTTGGAGCGGAGCCTGACGAAAAACCAGATACTGGAAATCTACCTGAACAACGAGTATTTCGGCCATAATGTGTATGGTATCGATGCGGCGTCCCAGTTCTATTTCGGCCATTCTGCGGAGGACATTACCCTTGCCGAGTCTGTTATGCTGGTTATTCAGCTCTCCAGTCCTGCGAGACATTCCCCTATCAACCATCCCGAGTTTGCGAAGAGTATCCAGTCTGTAATCCTACAGCAGATGGTGGAACTCGGCTACGCCACTCAGGAAGAAGCCGACCTCTCTTTTTACGATTTCTGGGAATCCTGGGACTATACCCGGTCTAATATTTCCAGTGCATACTTTGAAAATGAAAGCAAAGCACCGTATTTTGCGGAATACGTTCGGATTCAGCTGGAAGAGATGCTCTACGGCGCTCTCGACGTCAACAGGGACGGCTTTATCGTACACACTACCCTGGATCTCGATTACCAGAAAATTGCAGATGATCTGATGACGAAAGGGCTCCACAAGATTAACGCCACATACCAGGCGGGAGTGAACAACCGGATGGATTATGTAAACGATACGTTCGTTCCCCTTGTTGATCTTCTCGCCCTCACGTTCAATCTTGATGACATACGGGTCGCCGGTACCAAACAGAAAAAAGAGGCCATGGACGTCTATAAAAAGATGATCAATCCTACCCTCAATATTCTCTCGATGCTGTTCTCCGACGAAGAAATCAATTTTCTTACCGATATTGCTTATTCCAAAGAGGTTCAGCAGTCGAGAAAAACCACCGTTGAAGGCGCTTTAATAACCCTGGAGAACGATACAGGCAGAATACTGGCAATGGTCGGGGGTAGTGAGTTCAAGACCAAGAAGTACAACCGGGCGGTTCAGGCAAAGGTTATGCCAGGATCGGCATTCAAGCCACTATATTATTCAGCTGCTATCAGTTCCAGGAAGTTCACTCCCGCAACGCTCATTTACGATTCTCCGGTGGTGTTCTGGAATGACGACGGAACCCCGTATATTCCGCTGAATTACATGGGAGAGTGGAAAGGGCCTGTACGTCTCCGCCGTGCCCTTGCCCACTCCATGAATGTTCCTTCTCTACAGGTTCTTGACGGCGTCGGATTCGATGCAGTTATCGACCGGGCATCGAAACTGCTGGGAATCACCGATCCCGAGGAAATCGCCTCTACCTTTCCAAGAAGATATCCCCTGGGACTGGGTATTATCGGCATTGCACCGATTCAGATGGCCAGAGCTTTTGCAACTTTCCCTAACCAAGGACGTGAAGTGGTACCTATTGCCATCAGTTATATCGAAGACAGAAACGGCAACATCATCCTGGAGCCGGAAAAGGAACTGCGGGCACTACAGAAGAAAAAAGGAAGTGAGGCCAGGATTCTTCCCCCTGCAGATGCGTACATCATGGTTGACCTGCTCCAGAGTGTTGTGGAGTACGGCACTCTGATGCGCCGAAGGATAAATATAGGCGGCTTCGACGGCATGCCCATGGCCGGGAAAACAGGAACAACACAGAATTGGTCCGACGCATGGACTGTCGGATTTTCTCCTTATATGACTACCGCTGTGTGGTTCGGATTTGACATCCATGGGGCTTCCCTTGGTATAAATCAAACCGGGGCCACTGCTGCGGGACCGGTATGGGCGGAATACATGAAAAAGGTTCATGCTTCGCTCCCTCCAAAAGAGTTCGAGCGGCCTGGACAGGGTATTACCGAGGTGGAAGTGTGCTCGGTAACCGGTCTTTTGCCCACTGCGGACTGTGATGAAGGTACATTTACGGAAATTTTTCTTACCGGTACAGAACCGCGGCGCTTCTGCGATTATCACTCTTTTCAGAAAGACCGGGACCAGAAGCTCGTTGAGAAACTGAAAAATTCTCTGCTCCTGGAAAATTTCTCAATTGAAGAACTGGAACTTCCGGAACTCGATTCGGATCTCTTCAGTGATTTTTCATCAGACTCCTATATCCCGGACCAGTACCCACTTTTTTCTGAAGAGGGTAATCCTCTACTGGATTGATACGGAAGGAGCACCCTGTGCACATCAATGTAATAATTGATAATATTATCGTTAAGAAACGCATCAGGAAAAATCTTGGGGAACTCAACCCCCTCATGAACAGTATGAAAGTGTACGGACTGCTCAACCCGATCGTCATCAACGGGAAAAAGGAACTGATTGCCGGTGAGAGACGCCTCGAATCGGCCAAACGGCTGGGGTGGAAGACGATACCGGCTATTGTAATCGATAAAACCGGCGTACTGGAAAAGCTGGAACTCGAAATTGAAGAGAACCTGCACAGGCGTAATCTTACCAGGGATGAACTTGCCAACGGCTATGCCAGGATGGACAGGCTCAAACACCCTGGGGCGCTAAAAACAGTATGGAGGGCTCTTATCGCCTTTTTCAAAAGGCTGTTCAGAATATCCACCTAAAACAGGACGTTTTATCCTCTGTTCGAACGGAAGCCCTGGAAACCCTGGCAGGGACATAGTATACTCGGCGTCGGCTATGAAGTACTCATTTATCATTTTCGATGCAGACGGTACGATATTTGATTTTGACAGAGCGGAAAAGTACGCCCTTAAGAAAACCCTGGTACATTTCAGGATTGTATCCTATGATGAAGGGGACCATCTTTCCCTGTACAAAGAGATCAATCATGGCGTGTGGTCCGAATTCGAGCAGGGAAAGATTACAGCTGAAGAGCTGAAGGCAGAACGTTTCAAAAGGATGTTTGCCCGACTGAACATTGATACCATCGACCCTGCTGTATGCAGCCGGTTCTACCTGAACACACTCTCCACCTGTACATTCCTGATGGATGGGGCGATGGAGCTCCTGGACTCCTTTGATGACAGCATGACCCTCTGTCTGCTTACCAACGGCCTTTCCAGTGTACAGCATCCGCGATTCAAGGTATCTCCTATCGGCACAAGGTTTCCTCACATCGTGGTTTCTGAAGACGTCGGAGTAGCGAAGCCTGATCCCGAGATATTCCGGATAGCTTTTGACGAAGCCGGCTGGTATGATAAAGAATCTGCATTAATGATCGGCGACAGCCTTCAATCCGATATAAAGGGCGGGATCAATTTCGGGATAGATACGTGCTGGCTGAACCGGAAAAAGCTGAAAAACTCAACCGGTATCGCACCGACTTTCGAGATAC
The DNA here is from genome assembly GCA_024274705.1 of Spirochaetota bacterium. Lineage (GTDB taxonomy): Bacteria > Spirochaetota > Spirochaetia > SPDA01 > JAJSAL01 > JAJSAL01. Next base: position 45,462 of record JAJSAL010000030.1, on the reverse strand, counting down.
AGGCTCTCCGGGATTTGCCGGAAACAATCCGGAACCATGGGACCCGGGTCTAAACCCGTTATTATTCCTGCGCCGCCTCTTTCAGATTCGAAGAAGTCAGAATTCGTACCTTCCCCTGAGTATCCTGGACAAATACATTCCCGTTTTTCACCAGGATCGCCGTAAGAGGATCAATAAGCAGTTCCGACTGGGCCTGCCTGGCAAGATCCCTGTTGAACCTGCCGAGCTTATACTCTCCATCAGTATTGATTACAGCATAGATATCGGTTCCATCGATTACTACAGCACTGTCGATATACAGTTCGTCTTCTCCCTGGATTTCCATTTCCAGGGTCTCCGCGTCAAGAACTATAAGCCGGACTGCGCCTCCCCTGCCCTCGCGCCCGGCAAGTACGATGACCTTGTCCCCTTCCTCGCTGAACCACCGCTGCCGGACGGCATTAAGATTCGATTCCCGGATTACTTCTCCATTCTTCAGGTTAACGGAAACGAGGGTTCCCAGGATTTCACCCGATACTTCCTGTACCTTCAGAAACAGTGTACTTTCTACGGCGGCTGTTCCGGGCCGCTCCCCGCCTTCCTCGCTGATTATTTCAGTAATGCCTGCTGTTTCTTCACCCTGCTCCGCTAAAAGTGTCCGTGTATCTTCCACAATTGTCGCCCGTTCTTCCTGAATACGCTCAACTCGTTCTTCCTGGGCCTGTTCCTGCTGATCCAGCTCCTGCCGCTGTTCATCTATCCGTTCCAGCTCTGCTTCTATACTCTGCTCTTCCTCTGTCCGGATGTCTGCGGGTGTCCGGTCCACCGCCGCAGCCACACCCTGATCTTCCCCTGTCCGGATGTCCGCCGGGACCCGTTCCACCCCGGCTTCTTCCGGTTGCTCACGTTCCTGCTGAATCTCTTCCTGCTGCTGGAGAAGGTCCTGTTCCCGTTGGTCCAACTGTTGCCGTTCTTCTGCTATCTCTTGACGGGTCTCAACTACTTCCCGTTCTTTCAGCTCCACCATTCCCCGCCGTTCATCGATTCCCATGTCTTCTTCGGTGCGCATCTCTTCGATCACCTGATCTTCAGTCAGTTCGTCCGATTGAAGGGATGCGAGCCTCCCCTTTTCGGCAAATTCTGAAAGCGGGATGAGGATCATCGTTTTCCCCGGCCATTCACTGTACACTTTCGCCATACCGATTTTTTCCGGAACCAGGTAGGATATCACCAGTTCGTTATACTTGGTCTTTACATAATCCATGTTTCCCCGGAAGACCGCATTGTATATCGTGATGAATTCCGCCAGCAGGGCCGCGTCTTCCCGGTTATATTCATAATACGTCTCAAGGTATGCGCCGATCATACTCCGGAGGTTCCGTATATGATCAACCTGTGCCGTTTTTTCAATGATAAAGATATCTGCATCGAGAAGTCCGTTTTTATCAGGATCTACGGCGTGGATCACCGTATATTTCCCCTGAAATCCGTAGGGTCTTCCTGCTTCTACTACAGCGTTACCGAGAAAAATACCTATTCCCCGGATCTGATCTCGTGTATTTATGATTTCATGAGGGCCTTCGTAATTTATGAATTCGACCGGTCCATCTCTTCCCTCTGCAAGTTCTTCCTCATCCACTTCAAGTGCAGCGGCGGATGCGGTACTCATGAGAAGGATGAATAGCAGGCCGGCAGTCAATACCTTCATAATGCATTTCTCCTATTCACTATTATACCCAATAGTCCTGAGAATTCCACTCACTTTATTCCGTTGTTGTAAACGGGCATCGTCATTTTCCCACCCCTTCCAGGGCTTTTAATGCCAGTGACCTGATCTGTTTCGAATAATTGCCCCGGAAAATCGTAAAGAGGGTTTCTATCGAAGATTTATCGATACTCCCGTGGTAGTTGCTGATCTTCCCGATGGCGCGAATCATCTCGCCGGCGACACTGTTATCGGGACCATAGTACATCTGCTTCCGTAAAATATGATTGAACACCTCACCCGTCCTGCCCTGGGGGTCGCTCTTCAGTTCCCCAACTGCCCGGATTTCCATGGCGAGGGCATAGTTGTCGAATTCGTACCGCATAAGTCTGAGAAGGTAGTCTCTTGTGAAAAAATCACCCTGCCTGCCGAGTATTTCGACGGCAGAGCTCCGTATCTGGGGAAAATTATTGATAAGGACTCCATTTTCTTCTATCGGATCGATCACCCCCTGGGAGGCGAGTCTCGTCAGAAGGTACATCCCATACTCCCTGTCCAGACCGGAATCATTACTGAGAATGATCTCTTTCAGCTCCCGGAGGGCTTCTTCTTTGTCATTGAGCTCCTTCGAATCTACCAGGTACATCAGGTAGCGATAATTATAATTCATAGTTGAAAGGGCTGCATAGGAATCCTGCTCCCCTGGAGGCATCCCCTGCTCAACTGAAGATCCCTCCATCGGTTCATCCAGGACGGCCGCATAGAGAATCCAGTCTTCTCCGCCCCATACGATCAGCTCTCCGGAAACCAGCACCGGAGGCCCTGTAGCCACACCGGTCACATTGAATCCTTTCTGTATTCCCTCCGAATCCAGAGAGAGGGAGCCATCGGCATCGAACCCGAGAATACGTCCCTCCACTGATACACCCAGAATACCAAGAGAAGAGGGGGGCAGGTTCCCTACATGGCTGATATCGCCGTTTTCCTGAAGCCGAAAGACCTTCCCCTCCCGGGTAAGGAGCAATACTCCCCCGGGTACGGGAAATATACTTTTCACCGAAGGTATCTGTATACTCACATCGTATTCATAGAGAAGCATTCCTGAACTACTGTAAAACGCAACTCTTCTATCATTCCCAACAAAGACAACCATGGGAATCCGGGAATATACAACCGATACAAAGCCGGGATCAAAGGTTCGCTGCCACCTTACATCACCCCGGGAATCCACCACCCAGACGTTCCCATCGTTTCCTGTTATGAGAACAAGATACCTGCTGAGAATCTCCGGGGATCCGGCAACAGGGCTGTTTACATCGATACTCCATCGCTCTCTCCCTGTATGAGAAATCGAGTACACTGTTCCGCCGGTGGTTGCATAGTAGATAACTCCCCCTGGAGAAAACGCAGGAGTTCCCGAAGCAGGTTCTAAATCCCTGATGGTCCAGATTATCCTTCCTCTAGGATTGACCGCCACCAGAGAACCGTTTAACAGAACAGCATAGATCGTACCGTCCGGTCCCTCTTTGATGTATGAGGCAACCTGACCGCCCAGGTGTGATTTCCAGAGCGGTGTTCCCCCGGCAGATACGGCATACATACTCCGATCTTCACAGAGGAAGTACACAACCTCCCCCTCCCGGCCGCGGCATATCCCGGTAATCTTTCCTGCTGCAGGATACCGCCATGATGAAGAAAAATCTTCCGCCGGTGCAGCCATGATGGACCCTGAGAACAGGACGAGGAACGACAGTATTAGTGCAGATGAGCCTACATGACGTTTCATATGCCTTAAAGGGAAACTATATCGAAAACAGGTACTTACGAAAACAGGTACTTACGAAAAAAAAGCTGCTCAACCGCAGGTAGTGCAGCTGAACAGCTCTGAATCATTCGGTAACTCCGGTTTGTTACCTGTTATTCACCACGGACTGCGCTGCTGCAAGCCGGGCGATAGGTACCCTGTAAGGTGAACAGGAAACATAGTTGAGCCCGGTACGGTAACAAAAATCGATAGAACTGGGTTCCCCGCCGTGCTCTCCGCATATTCCGACTTTTAGATCTTTCTTTACCTTTCGTCCCTTTTCTGTTCCCATGACAACCAGCTGACCGACACCGGTCTGGTCCAGCGCCTGGAAGGGATCCTGTTCGAGAACACTCTGCGCTATGTATTCCGGTACAAAAGAACCTACATCGTCCCGGGAAAACCCGAAGGTCATCTGGGTTAAATCGTTGGTTCCGAAAGAGAAAAAGTCTGCGTATTCCGCCACCTCGTCAGCCGTAAGAGCCGCCCTGGGTACCTCAATCATGGTTCCAATCTTGTAAGTGATTTTAGTTTTCATCCGCTTGAAGACTCCGGCAATAACCTTTTCAGCATTTTCACGTAGAATCTTCAGCTCCTGAAAGGTACCTACAAGGGGGATCATGATTTCCGGCAGTACTTTAACCTTTTTCTTCGCCAGTTCGCAGGCCGCGGTAATAATGGCCTCTACCTGCATGTCATAAATTTCCGGGTAGGTAATTCCCAACCTGCACCCCCGGTGCCCGAGCATCGGGTTCATTTCGTGGAGGGACTCGATCTTGGTCTTCAACTGCGCCGGTTTTACACCGATGAGTTTAGCCAGATCGTTAATCTCTGCGTTCGTTTTGGGAACAAATTCATGAAGAGGGGGATCGAGAAGGCGCACTGTAACGGGAAGCCCTTCCATTGCCTTAAATATTCCCCGGAAATCTTTTTTCTGAAGAGTCAGAAGCTTCTTCAGCACTTTTGTGCGGGTTTCCACATCCCCCGCTACGATCATTTCCTGGAAGATCTGCAGTTTACCTTCCTCGAAAAACATATGTTCTGTCCTGCACAAGCCGATTCCTTCGGCACCGAATGTGCGGGCCAGCTTAGCGTCAACCGGCTGGTCAGCATTGGTCCGGACGAGAAAGCCTTTTCCCGGCAACCCTTTCCGTACCGCCTTGCACCGTATTTCGTCCGCCCAGGATAGAAACGTACTAAGCTCACCGCTTAAGGATGGTTTTTTAAGCGCCACTTCCCCTGCGAAAACTTCACCGGTTGTGCCGTCGATGGAGATCCAGGCACCCTGCTTATACGTTTTTCCGGCTACCTTCATGGTTTTGCCGGTTATTTCAACCTGCTTACAACCGGCGACACAGGGTGTTCCCATTCCCCGGGCTACAACAGCAGCATGGCTTGTCATTCCTCCCGTGGAGGTGAGAACACCTTCGGATGCGTGCATACCACCGATATCTTCCGGTGACGTCTCTTTCCGCACCAGGAGGACCTTTTTCCCGTCCCTCACCCATGCTTCCGCTTCATCTGCAGTGAACACGATCTGTCCCGTTGCAGCACCGGGTGACGCATTGAGCCCCTTGGCGAGAATCTTCAGGTCCTTTTTAAACTTTGGATCGATCATGGGATGGAGGAGCTGATCCAACTGTTCAGGAGTGACCCTCATAACGGCCTTCTCTCTGGTCAGTACCTTCTCCTTAACCATGTCTACAGCGATTTTCACTGCAGCCGATCCTGTCCGTTTTCCGTTTCTTGTCTGAAGAATAAAAAGTTCTCCCTGCTGGATGGTAAACTCGATATCCTGCATATCTTTGTAGTGCTTTTCCAGCCGGTCTTTCAGTTTCACCAGCTTGTTATAGATTTTCGGATCCTGCTTCTTCAGTGCAGATATCTTAAGAGGAGTCCTTATACCGGCGACCACATCTTCACCCTGGGCGTTCATCAAATACTCGCCGTAGAACACATTTTTACCCGTTGACGGGTCCCTGGAAAAGCAGACACCTGTGCCTGAATCTGTTCCGAAGTTGCCGAACACCATGCTCTGGATGTTTACCGCTGTTCCCAGGAGGGATTTAATATTATTAAGCTCCCTGTACTTTATCGCCCTTGGGTTGTTCCAGGAACCGAACACCGCGTCTATGGCTGCCCAGAGCTGCTTTTTAGGATCCTGAGGAAAATTTTCCTTTATGACTTTTTTATAGGCCTGTTTATACTGACTGACAATGTTTTTCAGATCTTCGATATCAAGGTCCGTATCGTGCTCGATGCCTTTCTGTTTTTTTACTTTCCCGAGAATTTCTTCGAACACATCGTGTTCGACACCTTTTGCCACATTCCCGAACATCTGGATGAATCTACGATACGCATCCCACACAAACCGTTCGTTCCCGGTTTTTTTCGCCAGTCCCTCAACAGCCTTATCATTGAGACCCAGGTTCAAAATCGTATCCATCATTCCCGGCATGGAGACAGCTGCCCCGGAGCGTACTGATACGAGAAGCGGATCATCCGCATCACCGAGCTTTTTTCCCATCAGTTTTTCGAGTTCCACAAGATTCGCTTCAACCTCTTTTGCCAGGCCAACCGGATATTTCCGGTTATTTTTATAATATTCCCGGCATACTTCGGTAGAGAGAGTGAACCCCGGAGGTACGGGAATCCCTAGATTCGTCATCTCCGCGAGATTTGCCCCTTTACCGCCGAGGAGCTCTTTCATTTTAGCATCACCCTCGGCTTTACCGCCGCCGAAAAAATAGACAAACTGCTCTTTATCCATAACTGGTTATCTCCTCCATATTCTACGCTTCATGCATGTCTTAGATTGTTTACAGTGAAATAAGTATATGTTGACCCTAAAACAAAAAAGCCCCTATGTCAATGATACCCGCATTAAATCATCAATGTAGCGAATACGAATAAATGCCTGCAACTCATATTGAAAAAACGAATTAAAAATAAATTGATTTTCTATTATGGTTATGTTATTATGTATATGTAACTATGTAAAGGAGTATCCAATGAAACGAACAACAATCATGCTGCCCGGAGATTTAAAACTAAAAGCGGAAAGAAAAGCAGAAAAAATGGGAATTTCATTGGGTGAGCTGATCAGGCTATCTCTTAAAACACAAGTAGGGAAAAAAGCAGATTCGATAGAGGATGATCCTTTCTTATCCGATGATGCATTGTTCGGCGAGGATGTTCCGGATGATCTCTCTCTAAATCATGATAAATATCTCTATGGAAATAAGGAGTGATTTACATAGATACCGGAGCTTTTATCGCCCGTCATTTGGAAAGGGATCAATACTTTAATAAAGCAATAAGGTTCTGGAAAAATCTTCAAACTCATAATGAACGATGTTTCACGAGCAATTTTGTGTTGGATGAAACATTTACCATGCTGGGACGCCGGGCAGGGTATAAATTTGCAGTGCAAAGAGCACGCAATATTTTTTTATCTGATACAGTAACAATACTGCGACCGGTTAGAGAGGATGAACTCAAAGCACTTGATCTGTTTGAAAAATATTCAAACCTTGAAGTAAGCTACACGGATTGTATATCCTTTGTACTAATGTCTAAGAATCGAATCAAACGTGTATTTTCTTTTGATAAGCATTTCGAGCTTGCCGGTTTCAAAATCATTCCATAAATAACATATTAAAACTCCTACAATATGCACACTGGAAGAGCTTATATAGGATTTGTATTGTCAGGTGCAGCTTGAAAAGCTCAATCGGGATCTCCCGTAAATTAACAAATAACCAAATGACCTACTGTCCGGCCCGCACCGCCAGCACGTAGGTGCTACTGGTCTTAGCGAAGAGGCCCACCATGCCATTATTCATGCCGACGTACCACGCGTTAGTAGTAGAGGGCGCATAAGTCGTAGACGACAAGTAGTAACTGCCCTGCACGGAACTGAAGCCCTGCCCGTTCAGCCAGGTTGATGGATTTGATGCTTCGTAATTCACCAGGCTATTCAGTTCCTTGCGGTTGGGAAGCCGCCAGTCGCTGTGGCCTCCCAGGGAAAGACTGTTGCAATCGCTTAATGCCTCAGTCCAGGTCCTTGTTGTGCCGGCTCGATACCCGTTTTGGTCCCACATGAGCCCCGTGAGGTTGTCGGTAACGGTTCCGTCGCCGTTGTCCGTGAACCGCGGACCGGGCCAGGCAAGCCCTTTCTCCAGGTCCCCGTCATCCCCCGTTGCGTAAAAGGTAGTCTGGCCCGTTTGAGGCAGAGCGACCGCCCTGTATAGCGCAATCGTGTAGGTCCTGGTTGTGGTTCCGTCCTCGGCGGTTACTTCGATGATGATAGTGCTCGGTCCCGTAATAAGCGTAATGTTTCCGGAAGCTGTTCCTGATGCTACTGCCGTGCCGTTCACGGTGATACCGGCTGTAGAACTTTCCGCTGTCGGGGTTACCGTAACCGAAGTAACCATGCTCTGCTCCCAGGTGGAATATGCAGTATTACCGGCACTGACACCGGGTGATATTGTGCCGTGAGAGATTTCAAGCGTGGAAAGGTTTGCATTGGTTTCCGGGGAAGTCGTGGTGTCACCATTTCCTAACGCCTTGGCTACCACCAGGCTTCGGAGCGCCATGTCCTCGCAGCTGACTAAAGAAAATATCAAGAAAATCCCGCACAATCCCATGGCACAGAGAGTGACTATTCTTCGTCCCATAATACAACTCCTTTCACTGCTTCCAGGTCGGCAGCCCTGCTCGCCTCCTGCCCTCTCAACGAAAGATAGGCAAACCGGTCGGCCAATGCAGGATCGATCTCCTGCAACTTATCGTAGGCCTCACGAGCCGTACCATAGTTCTCAAGCTCATGGTTCACCCTGGCCACACTTAGCAGCACCTTGGGATTGTCAGGTTCCACTATCTCAGCCCTCTTGTAGTAAATTCGAGCTTTTTGCATCTCCCCTTTTAAGAAATGGATGTTGCCTGTATTTATCAGCGCCGGCAAATACTCCCTTTTAGTCAGGATCTCGCTAAACCTCTCCAGGGCTTTCTCATCCAAACCGTATCTCGCGTAAAGCACACCGATCTTGTTCGAGAGTACGATACTGCTTTGCTGCCTGCCGATTTCCGCTTCAAGCTTTTTGACACGGAGGGAGATTTCTCTCTCAATGAAACTTTCAACTTCGTTCTGGAATGCTATGGTGATCTGATCCCTGGCCGGCATCGTAATCAGTGTAACTCCCGGGAATCCGACCGGTTCGTACAATTCCCACCCTTCGTGTATGGGAAAAAAGCCGCTCAGGCCCTCCGCTGCATTTTCACGCCACTCCTTGGCGCCCATCTCCCAGGCTTTGATGAATCCCCTGTTCCTGGCGGTAATTTCAACCGGCAGCCAGACTTTGTCCTCCCGGAAAATAAGGTCGTCGGGATAGAGAAACTTCTTACGCGCTTCATCGGGGGTCATAGTTAGGGTAAAGGCCACGAATATGTGCCCGGGCGTAGTCACGAAAGCGGTCTCCACACCCACAGCCTCCAGGAGCGAGGAATACAGGATGGACAGGTCGTCACAGTCTCCGGCCATGAACTCGAGGGTCTGCTTGGGAAATTGCAGATAATCGATGGCCAGTTTGTTTTCAGAGAACTCCACATAGGGAGTGGTGGGATCGACAACATAGCCTATTCCATAGAGGTCCAGGGTTTCGTGCAGGGCGATAGCTATAATCATATTCTTGTCCACGCCCCGGTAGGTTTTACCCTTGATCAACCCGGACACATTCCTGGCAAACGTCAACACAGCCGGGTCTTTGGCAGTGACATAGGCGCTGGCCTTGCGGTCGTCATCCCATGTCACGGCGTTTCTGTTCTCCAGCCTGATCGTTTCAATGTATTCCTTATTTACTTCCTCTCCCTCTTCTCTATAGGTGACATTGATCAATGCCGATACCGTGGTGCCCTCGGTAATCTCCAGCACCTTGTTGGTGAACAAGCCATATATCTCGATCTCTCTCTCCTCTCCCGGCCCGAGCCGTTCCACGATCTTGGCCGCCTTGGGGTTGTCCATATACTGCTTCACGAAAAAGCTGATTTGCACGCTTTCCACCGGGACCTCTTCCCAGTTCTTAAGCATAGCTTTACCAATAGGATGCTTGACATAGTATTTGAAAAACACAGGGAAAATGGTGTCGAATTCAATGGAGTTCAACTCCACTCCTATCCCCGGATTGGTAAGTAATTCAAGCTTCGGCTTCCCTATTTCCTTTTTTTCCCGAACAGGCCGCGCAGAACCGCTTAAGAAATGAAAGGTGGTACCGATTGCAATATGTATATCGTTGTAAAGACCGGCGAAGTACCGGTAAGAACCTGCCAGGTACAAACTAAAAGCAGGCAATAACCGGTAAGACACACTTAAGCCCCCGCCGAAATAGGGATTACCTCCCCCTGAAGCAGTTTCTTCGTTGAAAAAAGCATAGAAGAACCCTGCGTTTCCGAAAGCACCCAGGGTAAGTCTCGGGATTAACTCGAAATTGACAGCGGCAACCGCTCCTCCTGAAAGGAGTGAAAGGGAGCTGAAACTGGTTCCGGCGGTCTTTTAATGGGGGGGCAGGTTGTAACCAAGAACGGCGCCTATCGACAAAGCGGGAAGGAAGGGCATGATAAAATCGGCCTGTACATCCAGACCGCTGCTGAATGTGTAGATGTCAACGTCTCTGGCCACGGGTATGTTGATTCCCGGAGCTGTTTTGACTGAAAAAAATGAATTATCTGTCTGACCGGACAAAGAGATTGAAATGAAAATCGAGAGTGCGAAACCCAGGACCAGGTTGGTTTTCATATAACCTTCCTCACAGAAAGTCCCATTTTAATCTTATGGCCGGTATTTACGAAAAGAAAGGTTGTTATGTTGCTGCGATTAAAATTGAAGTATAGCGTTCTTCCCCGTTGCATAACTTTTACTTTCTGAGTCACCGTGATATTTCATCGTAGGGCGTATAGTACCCGCTGTCAATACAATGACCGATTATGCAGTATAGGCAGACAACAGCTGACTTCGGGAAGGATGCTGGAGCCGTTTCAGTGCCTTTTTTTCGATCTGCCGGATCCTCTCTTTCGTAAGATGATAACGATCCCCGATTTCTTTGAGGGAAAGGGGGCTTCTTCCGTTCAGGCCGAACCTGTACTGGATAATTTCGGATTCTTTCTCTGTAAGTGTCTGGAGAATCACATTGATATCATTTTTCAAGGATTTCTCCATGATCTCTTCCTCGGGGTGCTGATAACCATTGTCCTCGATAAAATCCCCGAGAATCGATGAATCTTTCTCATTATATACAGGAGTATCCAGGGACACGAGATCCCTGGAAATATTGATAAGACTTGATACGTGTTCCTCGTCCATACTTACAGCATCCGCTATGTCCTGTACTTCCGGTTCCTCGCCTTTCTGCGACTGCAGTTCTTTCCGGGCTTTTTCGATCTGAACAAGCTCATTTGCCCGGTTCAGGGGCAGACGGATCATCCTCGATTTTTCACAGATTGCCTTCAGAATCGCCTGGCGTATCCACCATACTGCGTAGGAAATAAAATGATATCCTTTATCAACATCGAACCGGTCTATCGCATTCATCAGGCCGATATTCCCTTCACTGATGAGGTCGGAAAGGGGAAGTCCCTGGTTCTGGTATTTCTTTGCCACATTTACTACAAAGCGAAGATTGGCTTTCACAAGCATGTGCTTGGCAAACTCTTTGCCCTTGGCCGCTAGTCGTGCATATTTATCTTCTTCTTCCCTGGTAAGCAGGGGTATTTTATTGATTTCTCTTAAGTACATTGAAAGGACATTTTCGTCATCGCCGTACTTCTTCTCTATCCTGGTTTTCTTTGCTGCTGCCATCTTGAGCCTCCGTGTACATATACAGCAAAAAGTATGCCAAAAAAACATAAAAAAAGATATCGTGTAATTCTTTTACACACAAGGAACTATAGATTGGTTATAGAGAGGCTGATATGATACACGTAAAAGAACGTGTCAAAATTACTCACAAATTCTGTAAATGTCTTTTATTGTATCAAAATAGACCATTTATCAGCTCCTGCTGGCCAGGTGTGCGTCCGCAGCACTGACAATAGGGTAAACCGCTGCCGCAGAAACATCTATCACCCTGGCTGATCCTTTTTTTCTTACCGAAATGCACCGGAATTACCGTATCCGACATGGTTTCCGGCACGACAAAGAAAGGGAAAATAATGTTAATACTCCGAAAGAGAGCCATTTTTTCAGCAGTATCTTTCCCTTTCGTAATACCGGATTTCTTAAGAGCCTTCCAGTAATCCAGGATCAGGTCATGAATCATGTCCTGTTCCGCATCAGTACCGAACCGTCTCGAGTGCTTACTCAACAGGTACCGTTCCAGTTGGACAGAGTAGAACGCTTTAAAATCATCCATATCACAGGAAGGCTGCTTGCTCATCCCGTAACCGTTACAAAAACGGCTGTACATTTTTCCGGATACACCGTTTTTCCTGATCTTTCTGCCTATGCTCCAGCTTTTGAGTGCAGAATCATTCAGCCCGAGTTTTTTAAGGGTCACCCCGAGATAGAAAAAAATTTTCGCTATTTCCGCAGTGTTGCTCGATGGGCACGCCGACAATGCAGTTTTCAAGCATCCCAAAGCCTTTTTAGGGGAATGCTTCCTTAGATAATCGATACCCCTCTGCAGCTCAATGATCCAGGTAGTCATGATGCGTTACGTTCCTCAACAATAAAATACTAATTCTTTTATTTTTTGGCAAATGTCTTATACAATCTTATTGACCCTTCTTTGATTCATACGTATATTTTTTTTAGTTTACAGATACATCATAAACTGCAATTAATGTTACAATTATCTTAATCAGGAGGATCACATGAAAATACTACCATTAGGTGACCGCGTGCTGGTAAAACAGGAAGAGAGTGAAGAAAAAAGTGCCGGCGGCATCTACATTCCTGAGACAGCCCAGGAAAAAACCCAAAGCGGCGTTGTTGTTGCAGTCGGCGACGATAAAGACGCCATCACAGTGAAGAAAGGGCAGAAAGTGATGTACGACAAGTATGCCGGCACCACCATCAAGATCGATGGGGTAGAACATCTCATCATGAAGATGCCGGATATCATAGCAGTCATTGAATAAGTAGCATCACACTAAGCAAGAGATGAGGCAGTACCAGCCGACAGGCGGTACTGCTCTTTTTTTTTACGGGTAGAGAAAATTCTCCACTTCAAGGAGGAGAGAATCCATATCCTTAATGCACACCATGGTTTCCGGCAGGGACGCGATAAAGGCGGAACCGTACTGTTTCCTCACCACCCTGGAATCGAGAATAAACACAACGCCCCTGTCTGTCGTCCTGCGCATAAGGCGACCGAAGCCCTGTTTCAATTTCATGACTGCTTCCGGAAGAGATAGTTCGACGAAGGGATTGCCGCCCTGCTTTTCAATTGCCTCCAGCCGTGCCATGTGCACCGGATCTGTCGGCACGCGGAAGGGTAGTCTGCAGATGACTACGACCTTAAGAGATTCCCCGGGCACGTCTATTCCCTCCCAGAAACTGTAGGTTGCAAAGAGAACACTGCCTGTATCTTCCTGAAACGACTTCAACAGCCTGGAACGCTCGTCATCCCCCTGTCTGAACACAACGATACCGTTTTCTGCGAGCAGGGGTTTTACATAGTTGTAGGTACGTGTAAGCATTTCGTAGGAAGTAAACAGGATAAGACCTTTTCCCTCGGAGAGCTCAAGGATCCTTGAGATGCCGTTATTGATGAAATCCTGATAATCTGCCTCATTAGGAAAGGGTGCGTTTCCAGGAATCCCTAAGAGCACGTGCTCCTTATAGGGGAACGGGGAAAGGAACATGGCCAGATCCAGTCGTTCATCACTGTGATCATGCAGCCCGATCCTCGATCTCCAGAACGTAAAATCCTGGTTCACCGTCAGGGTGGCGGAAGTACACACCACCGTCTTATACGGCTCAAAGACCGATTCCCGCATAAGCCGGGAGAGATCGAGAGGAGTAATGACATACCTGATATATCTTCCCTGGGGTACAACCACCCTTGTCATCCAGACGACTTCATCTTTCCGTTCTTCGAATCTGCAGAAACGTTCCAGAACAGAAGCGAGACCTTCCAGGCGGTGTACTACAAGCCGTGTTTCAAAAGGAACCGGAAGCTCCGCATCTTCCGGGGTTAAGCTCCCCAGAGCTTCATGGAGTGTATCCACAAGATCGATGAGAAGTTTCTGCAGGTCCCTCATAAAATCTAGAACAGAATCCGCTACTTCCCGGTCCATCCCCGGGGTAAACCGAAGGTTGCCCTGCTCTCCGACGATCACTTCCGACCGGGAATCCAGGGCATCCATTTGTTTCAGGGTCGATTCGATAAGAACCGGAACCTTCCTTGTCGGGGTGTTTTGACCGGTAATCTGCTGCAGCCCAATAAGCAGCCCGATGTTTCTCCCTTTACGGTTATGAAACAACCGGGACAGCTGCTTTTTCAACGCAATACTGCTGATCTCTTCAGAAAAATACGAGGTTGCGCAGTGTTCCATGTTGTGAGCTTCATCGAACACAATCCTGTGGAACGGCGGTAGTACAGCCGTCCCATCGAAACCGAGACCGGAGAGTCTCATGGAAAGATCGGAAAACAACAGGTGATGGTTTGCAATGAGAATTTGAGCTGAGGAGGCTTCTTTCCTCGCTTTCAGGACAAAACACTGTTCCCGGAATCTGCACCGTAACCCCAGGCAGGCGTCTGTTTCCGATCGTACCCGCTGCCAGACATTTTCTTCAGGAAGAAAAGATAGGTCAGACCTGCTACCTGTGGACGTGGATTCACACCATTGTTTCAGCCTGAGCAGTTCCGTATCATCGTCCTGAAACAATGCAGTCTCCTGCAGTGCATCTTCAAGCCTTTTCAGGCAGAGGTAATTGCCTCTCCCTTTCACCAGGGCGGCGGATATCCGGGAAGGAAGAATCTTCCTCACCAGGGGGATGTCTTTGTATACCAGCTGCTGCTGAAGGTTGATAGTAGCCGTGGAGATGACGATACGTTCATCGTTTTCTTCCGCCCAGGCAAAGGCAGGCAGGAGGTAAGCCAGGGACTTGCCGACTCCGGTTCCCCCTTCGGCGACACAGATCCCGTTTTCGTTGAAGTTTCGTGCAACCTTCCTGAGCATTTCAATCTGTGTCTCCCGGACCTCGTAACCCGGATATATCCGTTCCAGGGAACCACCGGGCATGAGCACCGATTCCAGCCTTCCGATGTCCAGGGGCACCAGCTTCTTCTTTTCGACAGGCTCGGCGACAACATAAACCCGGGACACTTCGTTATCGACGATAAAAAAGCCGATACCCTGGTTGCCCAGCCGGGATGCCACCTGCAGATCCGCAGCGCTGGGTTTCAACACACCTGAAGGATGGTTGTGGATGACCACGTCCCCTTTTTCCATAAAAGGGGTCAAAGCCGGGACTTCCATATCCGAACCCCGGGCAGCGACCACGATAGAGGAGACCAGGCCGTCCTCCTCCAGCCGGCCGACTGCCAGGACTTCCTGAAATCCTGCGTCTTCAATAGACTCCTTCAGCTGGAATATAATCGGAGGACAGATGCGTTCGGAAGCTTCCATTCAGCCTGCGAGGTTCCTGATGATCCGGGATACCAGCCCCTTAAACCTGGCTTCCACCTTTTTTCCCGTCCCGATAACCTCCGAATGGTTAAGCGGCTGATCCAGGATTCCCGCAGCCATATTTGTTATGCAGGAAATCCCGAGGATGTTCATTCCCAGGTAATTCGCAACGATTGCTTCCGGGACTGTGGACATGCCGACCATGTCCGCACCCAGGGTATTCAGCATCTGTATTTCCGCCGGGGTTTCATAACTGGGACCCGAGAGGGCCGCATATACTCCTTCACGCAGCGGCACATCCGAGGATTCCATTGCAACTCCACGGAGTTCCCTGGAATAGATTCGAGTCATATCGGGAAACCGGGGCCCCAATTCCGGGTTGTTAGGGCCGATGAGAGGATGGGTACCCATAAGATTGATATGATCCCGTATGAGCACTAAGTCCCCCGGGGTATACTCCCTGTTGACGCCGCCTGCGGCATTCGTCAGTACGAGTGTTTCCACATCTAGACCCCTTAAGAGCAGAACCGGCAGAACGACATCATCCATCGGGTATCCTTCGTAGTAGTGAAACCTTCCCGCCAGGTAAATGCAGTGTTCCGTGACCGTCATGACTCCCCGGTGCCCCTCAACCGTAGGTACGGGAAACCCGGTTATTTCGGAGTAAGGTATCGCCGTTCCTTCTTGGTCATCTGCCAGTCCGGAGAGCCCGGAACCCAGTACAATTCCCAGTTTCGGTTTCCTGTCTACCCTGGCCCGTACCGAATCAAGCATGGTTTTTACTCGGTTTTCAAATCCTGGCTTCATAGTGTTTACCCCTTTTCAGGTATTATCCCGTACTACCGAAAAATATCAAGACTTCCAAGCAGATGGAACCGGGAGGGCAGTCAAACGAATCCTTGCCTCCACATAATATATGGGTAAAAAGGCCGGTCAAGCTTTACGTTTCTTATTGACAGAAAAAAGGCGATATGTTAGCTCTAAACGGGGGAATACATGATCGTCATGAAATTCGGTGGGACATCCGTTCAGAGTGCTCAGTACATGGATAAGGCAATCGACATTGCCGTTTCCCAGATAGACAGGGCTCCGGTTCTCATCAGTTCCGCCATGAGCAAAATAACCGATACCTTTGTGGACATCACACAATGTGCAGAGCGCGGGGAAAAAGATAAGGCTTTTTCACTGTACGATCAAATCGTATCCCGTCACGAATCCACGGCAGGCGAATTCCTGACCGGCACCACTTTAGAGGCATCCCTTAAGCATATACGCGCCCTCTTCGAAGAAATTAAAGCGTTTGTTACCGGGCTGGTCATGCTCAAGGAGTGTTCTCCCCGCAGCAGTGACGCCCTCCTCTCCTTTGGGGAGCTTCTTTCCACCACTCTGCTCTACTATCGGGCAAACCAGCGGGGTATCAACGCTGAACTCCTCGATTCCAGGGACCTTGTGGTAACTGATAATTCGTTCACCTATGCTTCACCGGTCATTGACCAGACCTATCGCAACATTAAGAACCATGTACAGCCTGTTCCCGGAAAGCTGATCATAGGTCAGGGTTTTATCGCCAGGACCGGAGAAGGGGCCGTATCCACCCTGGGAAGAGGGGGATCCGACTATACGGCAACGATCTTTGGAGCTGCTCTCAAGGCAGACGAAGTCCAGATATGGACCGATGTGGACGGTATTATGACGTCTGATCCGAGGATCGTAGACCGTGCCCGGACGATCGATTACATCAGTTACGCAGAGGCTGCAGAGTTGGCCTATTTCGGCGCAAAAGTAGTGCATCCGTCTACTATTCAGCCGGCGACGGAACTGGGAATACCGGTCCTTGTCAAGAACACCATGAACCTGGACGGGAAGTATACCTCCATCATCTCTACGGTTGAGCAGTCCGGGCTCCGTGCAATCGCCGGGAAAAAAGGTATCACCCTGATAAACATCACTTCGTCCCGAATGCTCAATGCCTACGGTTTTCTGCAGAAAATATTCTCCACCTTTGCCCGGTTCAAGACCCCGGTAGATCTTATTGCAACATCGGAAGTATCGGTCTCCATGACGATTGACAACACATCGGCCCTGGAGGAGATCGTGGGATCCCTGCAGGAAACAGGAAAGGTACATGTGGAACACGAAAAAGGGATCATCTGTCTTGTAGGTCAGGATTTCTGGAAAGACTCCCTGTTTGTAAGCCGTGTTTTCAAGGCGCTGTCAGGTATCCCGATCCGGATGATTTCTCTAGGGTCTTCGGATATCAATCTGTCCCTTGTCGTACCTCAGAAAATGCTGCATAATTCCATTCAGAAGCTGCATAACGAGTTTTTTACTTAGCGCTTCGTTTTGTCCCGTATGGAAGTAAGTTTTTATAAAATTCACATTTTTCAAAATGATCTCATCGTTGCGAATTACCTTAACTCCGGCATCCCTGACCCGGAGAATATCAGTCACGTTTCCCGGAAGATATTACGCAAGCACGTCGGCGTCGGCGGTAACGGCGTCATCTTCCTTCTGCCGGGAGAGGAAGAAAAATTGAAAATCCGGTTTTATCTTTCCAATGGGAAAGAATCCGCGGTCATTCATGACGCACTGCTCTGCGTCAGCAGGTTCGCCTTTGATTTCGGACTGGCTACGGACAGACAGCTCAGGATAGAAACGGAAAACACCATCCATTGTATCGACATCATAGACAGTAAAAACTTTCGGATAGATCTGGGCATTCCCCTTCATACGGACACCGGTAAAGAGCTCATCGAAATACCTGACCAGGATTATAACAAACGCATAAAGATCGCCGATAAGGTTCACGTAGTGACCCCGGTATCCCTTTCTTTGAATGGAATCGTTGCATTTCCGAGTAATATGGATGCTTCATCCATTAAACAGTTTTCCCGGCAGCTCAATAAGTCGCTGAAAAAAGAATGGTCGTTTCAACCGGTCTTTCCCGTCATGTTCAGCAGGGAAGAGATGACCGTGTATGCATGGTTTTCCCGGCTGCCGGTGGATTTTTCCTCGGTGGCGGGAATTGCAACTGTAGCATCGGTCATCAATGGTTTTGCCGAAAGGGATCCCCTGGTGCACATCAACCAGAACGATCTCTTCGTCCAATGGAACGACCGGAACAATCATGTGTACTGTACCGGAAGACCGGAATATGTATTTTCCGGAACGTATTATGCAGATGTTTGACCATTCCGTGACATGACGATATATTTCAAGTACCATGGTGAAGTATGGATCCTCTGTTTGACAGACTGGGAAATCTCCTCCGTTCGGTGTTTCAGGACAGTGAAACCGGATACGGACAGAACATAAAATCAGGTGATCCGGACCTTGATGAGGCATGGCAGGAACTGGATGACTTCCTGAAACACGGCAAAAACGCAGCCGCTCCCGGGGTAAAATATTCGGCTCCGAACCTGCCACCGAAAGAACTCAAAGAGGACTATGCAACACTCAACGTCCCCTTCGGCGCCTCCTTCGGGGATGTTAAAAAAAGCTATAAAAAGCTGCTCTCTCAATACCATCCGGACAAACACTCCGGTTCCGAAGAGAAAACGAAGATGGCCACGGAGATTACCCAGAATATAAACCGCTCCTTCCTTCGAATAAAAGGCTTCCACCGGGATGGAAGTATTAAATAGGGTTTATCCCTCGATACCGTATTCCCCGATTTTTCGATGCAGAGTTTTTCTCCCGATTCCGAGAATCTCCGCAGTCCTGCTCTTGTTACCGCTGTTGGAATTGAGGGTACTGCGGATAATGGTTTTCTCAGCCTCCGCTAAGGACGTTCCGATACCTATTTTGATATAGTTGCCCTCCGACTCAGACGTGATCGTCGGAGGAAGGTCTTCCAGGGTAATCACATTTCCCTTGGACATGACTACCGCGCTTTCTATACAGTTACGCAGTTCCCGTACATTCCCGGGCCAGGGGTAATTGTACAGGGCGTTCCGGGTTTTCGGATCCATCCCTGCCAGGTCACGGCCGTTCTCTTCTGAGAACTCTTTCAGAAAAGCTGCTGCAAGTACAGGTATATCCTCTTTCCGTTCACGAAGGGGCGGTACATGGATGTTCACCACATTCAGCCGGTAATAAAGATCATCCCTGAAATTTCCCAGCTCTATTTCTTTTTTCAGATCCTTGTTTGTGGCGGCAAGGATGCGGACATCCACTTCGAGGGTTTCCTCGCCGCCTACCCTTTCAAACCGTTTTTCCTGCAGCACCCTTAAGATTTTTATCTGAACATTCTTATTTATTTCACCTATCTCGTCGAGAAAAATCGTTCCCATGTGGGCAAGCTCGAACCTTCCCCTCTTCCTAGCGACAGCCCCGGTAAAAGCACCCCGTTCGTGACCGAAAAGCTCACTCTCCAGAAGGTTTTCCGACAGCGCCGCACAATGGAGCTTGATAAAGGGCTTCCCCCTCCTGTTGGAAAGATTGTGGATGGCATCTGCCACGAGTTCCTTTCCCACCCCGCTTTCCCCGGTAATGAGCACCGATGCCTTGGTGGAAGCAATCTGGTTCACCACTTCCAGGATTTTCTTCATCTGGCTGCTCTTTCCGATAATATTCGAATAAAGCTGTTTTTTCCGGATCCGCTCTACCTCATCCTGCAGGGCCTCATGCTGCATAATCAGTTCCCTTTTCGAGAGGGCCCTTTTTACCAGGAGAGAGAGCCTGTCCAGGTTCACCGGTTTCGTAAGAAAATCATAAGCGCCGTCCCTCATGGCGTTTACAGCATTTTCTATGGTGCCATGACCGGTAAGGATAATGACCGGAATCGTCGGATAGGATGTTGTAATGTATTTGAGCAGATCCTCGCCGGACATCCCGGGCATCTTCAGGTCCGCGATTACCAGGTCGATGTCATTGGTTTCAACAGCTTCTTTTCCCGTTAACCCGTCACCGGCAAGCATAATCGTATAACCATCCATTTCCAGGGCTTTACCCAGACCCTCCCGGATGTTTTTCTCATCGTCCACGATCAATAGGTTAAAATTCATTCCTGTCTCCTTGCCAGTCCAGAAGCTGCTGCTCTTTCTGTGATACCGGGAAGATCAGGGTGAAGGTCGTTCCCCGGTCTTCCTTGCTTTTTACATTTATTTCACCCTTGTGCTCTTTCATGATTTTAAAAATCACCGTAAGGCCGAGGCCGGACCCGAATTCCTTAGTGGTAAAATACGGTTCGAATATCTTGGGAATGATATCTGCCGGAATTCCGATACCCGTGTCCTCAACGGTCAACTCCACCACACCCTGCCGTTTCCGTGTACGGATGGTCAGGGTCCCTCCTTCCGGCATGGCTGCTTCAGCATTTTTTATCAGGTTGAGAAGGGCCTGCTTAATCAGTTTTTCGTCCAATTCGATTTTACAGTCCTCTTCACAGAGTATCATCCGGATCTCGATTCCGCTTTCTGCCATTTCCATACGAACAAAATCCACCGTTTCCCGGACAACGGTATTGAGGCATTTCTCTTCCAGAACGGAGTTCATCGGCCTTACTGCAAAAAGGAAGTCCACGACAATACTGTTCAGCCTGCTTACCTCTTCTCCGATGATATCCAGGTTCTGCTGCATCGAATCTTTCCTGATACCATTACCCGCGCTGAGTTCCTTCTGAATAAGCTGCAGGTGGATACTTATAGATCCTAACGGGTTCTTTATCTCATGGGCTACACCGGCTGCCAGGGTTGTGAGGGATGCCAGGTTTTCCGCCCGGCGCAGCCTGGCTTCCTTACTCTTCTTTTCTGTTACTTCTTCGATATGAATAAGATTTCCCTGGATCGACCGTTCCCGTACCAGGGGCATGATACTGAATGAAAGGATTCGGGAAATCCCGCCGTAATCTATGGTGTATTCTTTATCATACACTTTTTCCTGGTTTTTCAGAGATTCTTCTACGAAGGCCGCAATCTCCGCATCATGTATCACAGTCCATATCTTCCGTTCCCGATGGTCTCCCCCGGTAACCTTGAGCAGGGGTTCCGCAGCCTTGTTGTACAGAATCAGTTTATGGGCGGTATCGGAAACCAATACACCGTCCATCATCGAATACAGTACCGCTTCCAGCCGGTCGTTCTCGGATGCCATCTGATACAACAACGAACGGATCTGTGCTTCATCGAGTTTTGCCAGCTTATTCAGGGCCCTCTGGATAAATTTTCTCATTTCGTCTCCGTCATCCGGTAGAGCATCTGTTCAATGATGAGGGAAGGGCGCTGGTTGTACGTTTCCATCCGGTAGTAACTCTCATGGAGAAGGTTTCGCCAGGCCTCTATCCTCCGGAGAAGACGGGGATCGATACGTTCACGTCCTTCTTCCGGCGAAAAACAACTCCTCATCCGGGTAATGAGTTCCTCGATAAAGAGAGATGCGTACCCCTTCTCCTCGGAAAGGTGTACTATTTCTGAAACTAACGGATCTCTTTCGACTTCAGCCGTCCCGGTGAGGAGATGGTCAATCCATTTCCCGGTGATATTTCGAAGGAGTACCGGATCGAGGTTCCCCCATGCGAGAAAATACTCTTTCAGAGTTGCATAATCATCGGAAGGTTCCCGGAATATCTTTTTCAACACATCCCGGGAAGCTTCGGGAGAACGGGGTGTGAAGTGATAAGGCCTCACCCGGGAGAGTACTGTTGGAATGATTGATCCTTTCTGTTTTGCCGTCAGGATAAAATAACAATCCCCGGGCGGTTCTTCCAGGAGCTTCAGCAGCGCATTTCGCGAACTCTCCAGCATGGTATCCGCATTTTCGAACACTACGATTTTTCTTTTACCCGGTCCGGAGGTATGAGCCCAGAACGCTACTTTTCGTACCTGAGCGACAGGAATCATCTCCCGTCCGAAGGACAGGATGATTTTCCGACTGATGGAGATGATCGATTCCAGAGCCTTTTTTACCCGTTTCTCATCCGGGAGTTCTTTTCCCGGTAGAAGCCGTTCCAGCACATCTTCTATCTGCTGAATATCCTGAAACACTTTTGCTGATTTCGGACCGTTAACCTGAAATTCGGGATCGAACCGCCTGACTAGTTTGCGTACCGCCCGGGTAAACATGTACTGGGCGAATACCTTCCTGTTCCGGGAAAGCACGTCTCCACAGGCCGTTATTTCTTCCAGGAAATACCGGTTCCCGAACAGAACAACCGAGGGGTGCTGAAGAACCCTGTGCTGTTCACAGGAATGACACCGGCAGTTCCACTCAGCTTTGTTTTTCTCACAGGTTAGAACACGGGCCAGTTCCAGGACTGTGGTGGTTTTACCCGTATAGGGTTCCCCATAAAAGAGGAGAGAGGAAGGGAGCGTTTTATGGGATACATCCTGTTTAAGGCGTTTAACAACAGATTCCTGATGCAGGATATTCTCAAACATTCCGGTTCATACCCTGCTTTTCAGGTATTGAATTCCATCCGGCAGGTACCGGGAAATCAACCCAACGATAAAACTCTCCCGCAACAGCTCCGTAGTATCAAAAAAAGGCTGAATCTGAAGGATAAAGATAATGAGCATGATGAGCAGTACTCCTTCGACAATACCGAGAAAAAAACCCAAAGCACGATCGAGTCTTTCGAGGTGCAGTTTTTCCAACAGCCTCTGCAAAATGCCCTCGAGAATCTTGATAACCAAGTATAGCACGATGAATATTGCTATGAAAGCTATTACCCTGCTTCCTCGTACCAGCCCCAGACGAAGGGCCACAAATTCCGCCCCTTGTACGGAAAAGAATATAGCTGCAATAATACCGCCGATGAAAGCAGCTGCAGACATGAACTCCCGGATGAACCCCCGGATCACACATCTGATTACCGCGATAATCAGGATGACGGCAAAGAACATATCCATCGGTGTTACAGGTACTGCTGATAAATCCATCTAAGCCTCACAGTACCGGAGTATCAATTCAGCCAGACTCCCTGCGGCCTTATCATCGTAAAGGCTGTGAGCTGCGGCACCCATAAGCATCCGCTTCTCCCTCGATTCCAGAAGAGCGTTCACCTTCTGTAAAAGATTTTCCGGGGTGGCTTCTCCTCCTGCCAGTACATCTGCAGCCCCTTTCTCGAACAACAGGCTGGCGTTTCGCATTTGATCGCCCCGGGTACCCGGGCCGCTCAAGGGGATAAGGATAGACGGTTTAGCCAGGGCCGCCGTCTCCCACAGTGTGTTCGCCCCTGCCCTGCTTATCACTACATCCGCAGATGCCAGGATGTGGGGAAGTTCATCATGGATGAAACCGTAGGGTTTATACCGGTGATTATCCGAACCGGTTATATGAAGCGGTCCTGTCTGATGCACCAGCCAGGCTTTTTTACAGATGGTGTCCCTGACCTGTTCTATCATTTCATTGATCTGTTTCGCCCCAAGACTGCCCCCCAGCACAAGTACCACCGGATCGCTGTCATCGATGCCGAGGATATCCTTCCCGGTGTCCGGATTTCCGCCGTAAATTGTATTACGTACAGGATTTCCTGTGACAATCACTCTTTTTCCGGTTTCTTCGTCGAAAAAAGCCCTGGATTCCTCCCAGGAAACACATATATGATCAGCATACCTTGCATTGATTCTTGTTGCCAGTCCGGGATCTACATCGGATTCATGGGTAATCACGGGAATCCGGAGAAGCTTTGCCGCGATGACAGGAGGCACCGATACATATCCCCCTTTGGAAAACACCACCTTCGGTTTTATCTTATTCAAAATCCAAAGAGAAGCAGCCAGGCCGCCTGCTATCCTGAAGACATCGGGAACAGTGCGGAGGGAGAAATACCGTCTCAATTTTCCAGCGGGTATACCATAAAAATCGATACCGTACTCCCTGACAATCCCCGATTCGATACCGGCCCGGGAACCGATCCAGCTGATCCTGCCTTCAAACATTGTGTTCAGGGTCTCCGCAACAGCAAGGCCGGGGAACACATGTCCTCCGCTGCCGCCGCCGGTAAAGACTACATCCGTACTCACTCCCACCTCTTGAAAAGAATCATGGTATTTTTTAATCTCACCTTACCATGAGAAAATACCGAATTGCAATTCTGTGCATCATTATTTTCCTTTTTCTCCCGATTTCCGTCTTTGCCGGAGATGGGGAGGTCGAAAGAATGCTTTCAGCGGTATTTCCCGGGCTCCGGCAGACAGAGGCGAATCAGCTTATCAAAGAGGGTGAATTCACCCGCTTTTTTTATGAAGATACACCTCCCCTTCTGTTTCCCCGTCTTTCGGGAGATTTAGATGAGCTCCTCCTTGAAGAGATATCCAGGCTCTCTCTGACCATAGGAGTGGAATCGATTTTCCTCCTTCCGGTTCCCGGGTTGTCCGTGCCGGACGAAGCCTCCGCCGACAATGAACAGATGCTGGCTATCTATAATACCCTCCGGTCTATCAGTTCCCTTAAGGGCATCGAATATTATTCCGCATCCCGTAAGCGGATGCGCACACTGTTTAAAGATGCGTATGTCATAGCGGGACCGGATACCGTGGCTCCCCTTCCGGACCCTCTTGAGGATACCATTCCGGAAGAAAACAGTATCTATATCTTTCAACAGGATATGACATTCGGTAAAAATGTTTCCCAGGCGGTGTACAGGTACAGCGGCAGAGATATAAGCCTCTCCCTTACCAACTTATCCGTTATGCGGTACGCCCTGTTACCCTTTGTCCGGGAACAGAAGATGCAGACCCACCTTCTGGTTCTCCCTGTGGATAACTGGATCTTTTTTTACGGATTTATCGGCGTGGAAACCGTCAGTTTCCTGGGAATCGAGAAAAAGAAAAGTGATTCTTTTTATAACAGGCTGAAAGCGCTCTACACATGGTTCAGCGAAAATCTCTCCTTACCGAAGTAGCTCACGAAGCAATCGTCCATGCTGAGATGACATTAATTACTGGCCGGCAAGCACGGGTTGTGCTTAATTACGTTCGCAATTTTGTATTGAAAAAATCCCTTCGTATTTACTCTTTGCCCATTGTATGTTAGATATTCGGGGTGGGGGAGACATGGTACTGACATTACTTCACATTATTGGCAGCCTGGGGCTATTTCTCCTGGGAATGAAAATAATGAGCGACGGCATCCAGAAAACGGCGGGGCACAGGATGCACGCAGTGCTCAATTTCATGACGAAAAACCGGTTCACCTCGGTGCTTACGGGTTTTTCCATTACCGGTCTTATTCAGTCATCCTCGGCTACAACGGTCATGGCAGTCAGTTTTGTAAATGCCGGGCTCTTAAGCCTGATACAGGCATCGGGAGTCATCATGGGTGCCAACATCGGCACGACTGTCACCGGCTGGATCGTGGCGATTTTCGGTTTCAAATTTAATATCTCCGCAATCTCACTCCCTGTAATCGGAATTGGACTTCCCTTTTATTTCGTAAAACGGTTCCGAAAAGAATCCATTGGAGAAATCCTTATGGGATTCGGAATCCTCTTCCTCGGTCTGTCCATGCTCAAAGATTCCGTTCCTGATATACGAAATAATCCTGAAGTTCTCGCGTTCCTTACACAGTACACATGGAAGGGGATCTCATCGTTCTGGCTCTTTGTTTCGGTAGGAACCGTACTTACTGTGATCGTCCAATCATCCAGTGCAGCCATGGCAATCACCCTGACCCTGGCTTACTTAGGATGGATCGATTTCCAGACTGCCGCCGCTATTGTACTGGGTGAAAACATCGGGACAACCATCACCGCATACCTGGCATCCCTCAACGCCAACACAAATGCAAAACGGGCATCCCGGGTACACACCCTGTTCAACGTCCTCGGCGTGGTATGGATGATGTTCTTTTTCCGCCTCTTCATCCGCTTTATCGATTTCATCGTTCCCGGAGATATTGAAGGTCAGGATGGAATCACCTCTCATCTGGCTATGTTCCACACCATGTTCAATATTATAAATACTGCGCTATTCATCGGATTTATCAAGCAGCTTGCTTTTCTCGCTACAAAACTGGTTAAGCCCGGTAAGCTTGAAAGCCTGACGGAATATGATTTCCCCTACATTGCTACCTCATTACAGGATACTCCGGAACTCAACATACTCAAGGCCGAAGTTGAGCTTAAGAAGATGTTCCAGATAGTAGAAGATATGTTTTCCGCATTTCTTACGGTATTCGACAACCCGAAAAAGAAAATGAAAAACGAAGTTGAACAGCTTAAAGAGATGGAAGAGATAACAGACCGGATGCAGGAGGCCATATCACTCTATCTGGTGCAATGCTCAAACGAGAATCTTACCGAAAGCAGTGCTCAGAACGTTACTGCCATGATTCGTATCGTTGATGAACTCGAGAGTATCGGTGACAGCTGCTACAACCTCATCCTTCTTACCCAGCGTAAATATGACAAAAAGATTAAATTCTCTCCGGAAGCGATTGAAGCCCTGAAACCGTACAAAGCGGCAGTTATGGAATTCCTGAAATTCAACCAGTCCAAGCTGAATACACCCTTTTCCGATGAAGACTTAAGAAATGCGTATAACCTGGAGAAAAAAATCGATACATTCCGTGACTCCCTTAAACGGTTATCCCGGAAACGGCTGAAAGGAGGCGCCCAGGTCAAAGCGGAGCTCCTCTACCTGGACATTCTCAAACATATCGAGCATATCGGTGATTTTTCCCTGAATATCTCCAAAGCGTTGCGAATGATAGGATAACACAGCCGGATTCCATCGATTTTTTCACCTGTTCTTTTCCACAGCTACACTACCCTGTTAATGACGACCTGCATGGTGCCGATAAGCGCCCCGAGAATCGCACCGAAAATGTTTATCCATTTAAGATGACGTTCTATTACCATGAGAAGGAGTTTTTCCACATTTTCCATGTCCAAACCATTGATCCTGTCTTTAACAAGCTGCTCTACATCAAAACTGTCCAGGATATCCGGTATCTTTTCCTCCAGAATGATGATCACTTTCTCAGAAACAAATAGATCGATCGATTGTTTCATTCCGGTTTGTACTCCCAGGAACTCTCCCAAGGGCTTTGACTCCAGTGTGTCGAATACACCGGAAAGAAAGGCATAGAGCTTACTGCCCACCTCTTTCCCCCGTTGATGAAACCAGCGAACTGCAATTTCAGCGATAGAGGAAATCACCTTTTCTTCCCCCGCTCCGGTTATATCCTCGATGAGGTTCCCAAGGATGACATCCGGCATATCCTGGATCGACAGTTGAACCCAGTCTGTAACTGCACCCTTAACATGTTCTTCAGCGAGAAATGTGAATAGACGGGAAACAAGATTTTTCGAAGCCTGAACCAGTTCATCTTCATTTTTGAACAGCTCCATATCCTGGAATGTTTTTCCCCGGAAACCCGTAAGCCCGGATACCAGGGCTTCGATGAGTTTCTCCCTGGTCTCCGGTTTTGCCCCTTCCTGCTCCACTGCCCTGATAATATCAGCCACGATTTCCGGCATCTTCTCATCCAGTACTTTGTCGTATTGACCGGCGGAAATGAAAAAGCGCTGGATTGCGGTCAGCTTCTCCATCACGTCCCGTAAGAGTATTCTTCCCCGTATTTCCAGCTGTTCCCGCACAGATTCGGATCTCATCCAGGATAATAATGCCTCCACCATGGAAGGATACAGGGAACCGAGAATATCCTTAACCAGGCGGAAAAGTTCATCCGGAAGGAACTGCTTAAGACTTTTCCGGGACCCTGCATGTTTCCTGATGATGTTTTCCACCTGTACCATTACCCGCTCTTCCATACGTTCAGAAGTAAGTATTTCAACCAATTTCCGAAAAAGACGACTATCTAATTTGAGCAGTACTTCTTTCACATTTACTTCGAGAAGAAGTTTGATAACTTTGACAACGATCATTTCAAGCATGTTCCGGAACGTTTCGGACTTGAAAAATTCAGAGAGAAAAGAGATGACCAGATCTTTTCCGTCAATTATGCTCTTTCCCGGTTTATCGGTATCCGGTGCCAGCAGGTTCGATGGACTGCCGAGCTGTGCGGCAAGGATCTTTTCAGTGAAAGCCTGGATACTGCCGTGGATTCCCTGTTCAAATTTTTCAGAACGGATCTGCCGTTTCAGGGTATCTTCAGTTAAGAGTTCTTTTGAAACCATCCGGGCGATACTGTCTGCCAGAGTGCCCCTCTGTTTCGGGATAATACCGGGGGTAAAGGGAATGGGGATACGAAAGAGGTGTTTTACCGTAAGGGGACGAAAAAGCATCCGGATAGCGAGAGCATTGGTCACATATCCAATGACAGCCCCCAGGGCAGGAGGAAGAATCCAGGGTAAGGAACCCAGAAACACTTCCATCATCCGGTGAGTTCCTTCGAAGCCGCCTCTGCTTTGGCCCTGGAGTCGAAAATATTCAGGTATGCTCCGAATACCCAGCCGCTCAATCCGTCGACTTGAATCTGGTACCAGTAATTATCCTTCTCTTCAACCGTTTCCAGCTTTCTCGTCTTTGAAAGGATTTCAAGAACAAATCCGTTCTGCAAATACCGTATTACCCGGGCATTCTCAGAGGGTTCTTCCCTGAGCCGTAAATGGGGAGCCGTGATAACCGCCCAGGATACCTGTACCTGCAGCACCGATGTCGGAGGAAGGGTAATGTCATGTGTTTCCATCGACTTTTCACAGCCGAAAAGGAGAAAAATCAACAGGACAGATACTGCGCTTTGCTTCAATGTTAAAAACATATAATGTTGATATTTGTGTAAAATAGGGGCATCTTAATAGACAATGCCCAGGTTATATATACCATGTTTGGTGCTTTTTGTCATATACCCTTTTTCACCTCTTTTCAGCCAGGCCGTTGTTCAGGGGAAAACAGGAGCTGCCTTTTCTTTCGCTGTTGTGAAGGAAGATACTTTCCCAGCCAAACTCCAGCCTGCGGGTGGGTTCGGCTATACTCTGCGTATCCTCTTTCTGCCGTACATTGGGCTCTCCTCCGGCATAGGAGTACAGGTAACCGGCAAATCGAACGCTCTTTCCGGGTTTACCTACAAGGGATACAGCGGTTTTTTCATGTCGTTAGGGTTACTTGGTAAATTCCCTCTTGCATCTTCTCCTGACTACAGTAAGGTATGGATCGGCGGCAGTGCAGCGGTAAGGGGATCCTACGTGCAGTATGAGCTTACAGATCTTTACTTCTTCTATCTTTCCCTGGTAGTCGAACCATTTGCGGAAATCGATATGATCGAGCGGTCTACCTGGAAATTGGCGTTAGGCCTTCCCTTTAGCGTTGACTTTCGCCGGGATGTCGATCTTTCCCTGACCATGGGTTTCGGGATTCATGTCATCCATACCATGGGGAGCAGGATACCATGAAACGTATTGTATTCTTCCCTTCCCTGTCTCTCCTTGTTATCTTCACAGGTTGCTCCATACAGGATACACAGACAAATGGATACGCAGTTGTTATCGGTATTTCCAGGTATATCTCTACACTTCCGGAAGTAAGTTTACCGAACCTGACGTATACCGATGATGATGCCCTGGGAATCGCAGAACTCCTGGAAGCCAAGGGGTATGAAGTGACCCTCCTGGTCAACGAAAACGGAACCAAGGAGAATCTTACTTCCGAAATCACACGGGTTTCGGCTGAAATGGGCCCGGACGACACTTTTCTCTTCTATTTCGCCGGCCACGGCGTACAATCAGACTTCCCGGGGCTTCCCGAATCCGGCAGGGAAGATGGGGCTGAAGATGTCTTTGACGAGTGGCTCATCCTGTTCGGTTCGGTACAGCTCGACGGTTACAGTATAACCATGGATCCTGCCCTGTCGGTCAGTGATGACGAACTTAAGGAAATCATCTCCGTTATTCCGTCACGCCGGAAGATCGTCCTTATCGACGCCTGTAATTCAGGAGGATTTATAGGTCAGGGTGTGGAAGCGGACAGCATTCCCCAGACATATGGAACAACCTACGATACCCGGCGTCCCTTTTACCGGGCGCTCTCACTGTACTTCCGGTATCCTGATATCCAGTCCCGGGATATCCCGCCGGACGTGGCCGTGGTGTTCAGTGCATCCGGGGAGACGGAATTTTCCTGGGAGAGCGGGACCGTCGGTCACGGGATTTTTACCTACTATTTCCTTAAAAGCGGTTATGAGGGCGATTCAGACCAGGACGGATATATCACCCTTACCGAGAGTTATGCTTTTGTTGCGGATAAAATCCGGACCGACTGGAACAATTTCGTTGCCCCTGACGTGGAGTTTCACCCTCACATTTCAGGTGGTCCCGTGGATTTTGTACTGTATCCGGCGGATTGAGAATCAGTTTGTCATTTCTTTTAATCTCTGAACTTCGTCACTAAGGACTGCAGCCTCTTCGAATTCGAGATTCTTCGCATGTTCCAGCATCCGATCCTTGAGTAGCCGTACAAGCTCCTTCCGTTCCTTCGGAACGAGAATATTATAGCTGCTCTTAAGAATTTCCAGACTCTGCAGTTCCAGCGTCTTTTTTTCATCCCGCCTGCGGACGAGCAGGTCGTTCACCCTCTTTTTCACCGTCTGGGGAGTGATATTGTTTTCATCATTGTACTGCTTCTGAATTCCGCGCCTCCGGTTCGTCTCTTCTATGGCATCTTTCATTGCTTCTGAAAACCGGTCGGCATACATGATCACCTTCCCGTTAACGTTCCGTGCAGCCCTGCCGATGATCTGGATCAGTGAAATTGAAGATCGTAAAAACCCGATTTTATCAGCATCGAGAATGCCGATAAGGGAAACTTCCGGCAGGTCGAGGCCTTCCCGGAGGAGGTTGATCCCTACCAGCACATCAAAGGTACCTAACCTTAAGTCCCTAAGTATTTCCACCCGCTCTATGGTCTCTATGTCAGAATGGAGATACCGTACTTTCAGTCCCAGATCGCTCAAATAATCCGTCAGGTCCTCTGCCATCTTTTTTGTGAGTGTCGTTACCAGGGTCCGTTCCCCGGCGTCGATCCTCTTTCGGATCTCTCCGTACAGGTCTTCGATCTGCCCCTCCGATGGACGCACCACCACTTCAGGGTCGAGAAGGCCCGTAGGCCGGATGATCTGTTCCACCAGATTATTGGACTTTTCCAGTTCCTCCTCCCTGGGAGTGGCCGAAACATATACAGTCTGTTCCAAGAGTTCCTCGAACTCGGCATAGAAAAGGGGACGGTTGTCCAGGGCCGAGGGAAGACGGAAACCGTAATTCACAAGGGACAGTTTCCTGTTCCGGTCTCCTTCATACATCGCCCTGATCTGGGAAAGGGTAACATGGGATTCATCGATAAAGGTGATATACCGATCGGGGAAATAGTCCAGGAGAACAGCCGCCCGCTCCCCCTCATCCCTGCCTGACAAATGGCGGGAGTAGTTCTCTATACCAGGACAGTAGCCCATCTCTTCCAGCATTTCCAGGTCGTACTCTGTACGTGTTTTCAGTCTCTGGGCTTCCACTAGTTTATTCGCAGCCAGCAGGTTTTCATGCCGGACTTCCAGTTCTTTTCGAATGCGGGTTAACGCCTCGCGTACCTGGTCTTCGGGCATGACAAAGTGTTTAGCCGGATACACGGTGAAATACTCCAGTTCCTCCAGCACGCCGCCGGAAACCGGATTAAATTTACGTATACGTTCAATTTCGTCCCAGGAAAACTCAATCCTGTAGGCTTCCTTCATATAAGCCGGGTATATTTCCAGCACGTCTCCCTTGATACGGAAACAGCCGCGGTTCAACACTGCGTCATTCCTCTCATATTGAAGGGAGATCAGCCTGCGTGCAATATCCCGGATATCCTGCCTGCCCCCGGTTTCCAGGGTAACCCGCATATCCCGAAACGAAGATGGACTCCCGAGACCATAGATACACGAGACAGTAGCCACAACGATAACGTCTTTCCTCTCCATAAGGGAAGATGTTGCGCTGAGCCGCATGCGGTCGATTTCATCATTGATGGAAGCATCTTTTTCGATGTACAGGTCTTTAGACACGACATACGCTTCGGGCTGATAGTAGTCGTAATAGGAAACAAAGTATTCCACGGCATTATCCGGAAAAAAATCGTAAAACTCCCTGTACAGCTGGGCCGCCAGGGTTTTGTTGTGGGAGATGACCAGGGTGGGCATCTGCACGTTTTCAATGACCTTGGCCATAGTGTACGTTTTTCCGGAACCGGTAACCCCTTTCAATGTCTGGAACCGGTAGCCATGCATGATGCCCGAAGCAAGCGAATCAATTGCCTGTCCCTGATCACCTGCAGGTGAGAAATCAGATTGAACTCTGAAGGATTTCACCGGTTATTCCAGGATATAACGTTCAGGCCTCTCAGAAAGGATCAGTTCGAACTCTTTTCGGCTCTTTCCCCGTAAAACGACAACTTTCACTTTTTCACCCGGCTTATTATCTTCCAGGGCACCATAGAGATCGACAAGGCTCTCAATAGGCATATCGTCCACTTCTACGATCACATCGCCGCCTAAATAGATGGTAGACCTGCCGTACCGCACTGCAGTATTGCCTCCCCGGATGCCCGCGGTTTCTGCATTGCCGTTTTCTATCACCCTGGATACAAGTATTCCCTTGGTAACAGGGAGATCGGCGTACCGCACGAGCTGGGGGAAAAGCTGGACCGGAACGATGTCTATCCATCCCCGGCGGACAGATCCATACTTCATCAGGTCCGGCACTACCCTTCTGGCCGTATCCACAGATACGGAAAACCCGATGCCCACCGACCCCCCCGAGGGAGAATAGATCATGGAGTTGATGCCTATCATTTCTCCGAAGCTGTTGATGAGGGGGCCTCCGGAGTTTCCCGGATTGATGGAAGCGTCAGTCTGTATCATATCCCGGATGATCAGGTCGTTTGAGGTGCGCACAGGCCTTCCCAGACCGGATACGATGCCTGTTGTCAGGGTACGTTCGTAACCGAAAGGGTTACCGATAGCCAGTACCTTCTGACCGACCTTCAGGTCCGCGGATCTGCCCATCGGTATAGTAACCAGGTCCTTGTTACCGGGGTTGAATTTCACCACGGCCAGGTCATTTTCCGCATCTGTACCTATCACTTCGCCGTCGTACTGGGTCCCGTCGTAAAGGGTAATCTTAACCTTGTAAGCGTTCTGTACCACATGCCGGTTGGTGAGCACATACCCCCGGCTGTCGATGATCGAGCCGGAACCGCTGCCCCCCTCCCGGGGTACAGGTTCCAGGAACCAGTTGTAAGCCACCACCTCGGTCGTGATATTGACCACCCCCTGGTTGAGGCGCTGATAGATATCGATATTAAGCAGTTCATCCTCTTCAAACTGGTGTCTGCTCTGTACCGGAATGACAGGTGAAGCTGTATTGTTCCCGGAAACCATCGCTTCAGGAATAGCAGGTACAGCTTCATCTTTATATGCGCCGTCGGAGCTGCCGGGAAGGTGAAGGTACCCTAATGCTGCTGTAACCAGTATAGCAGCCGCAGCCGAGACAACCGCTGTAAGAATGAGGTGAACACGTGAAAACCGTTGCATGAAGCCTTCTCCCTTCGGATAAAATATAATCAAAGGGGGAAGAGTTGCCAACTGAAGAATTCCAAAATCAGAGACGTCCGAAAAAAATCGGATTCCCCATACCTCCTGTGCTGTACCGCTTCCAGGAGATGTTCCTTCTCTACATCCCTCGATTGTTCCAGGTCCGCAATGGTCCGGGCGGCTTGCTTAAGACTGCTTATCCCCATGATACCATCCCCGCCAAGGGCGGAAGCCTCCATACTGTTCTCCAGGGGTACCATGGACCTGAGGATACCCCTTGTCCTGCCTGCAGCTATTGCGGGAAGCACACCCGCACCTTCCTGGAACTTCAAAAAAAAGAAGCCGGCCTTTACGACCGGCTCCCAAGAAAAGGAGGAATAATGAAAAAAGTTGAACAAATGTACAGCTCTCTTACCTGTTTTTATTATAATCGTTTACAACCGGATTGTCAAAAAAGTTATGCGTTATTTCGCTAGTGGACGAAATCATGCTCTCCTCCTTGTATTCGCAATTTCCTCCTGTACCCGGGCATCACAGAGTTCATTAATTTCATCCCCGGCATGCCCTTTGAGCCAGTGCCACTCCAGGTCCAGGGTTTCGGCAATTGCGTGCAGACCCATCCATAAATCCTTGTTCTTCACCGGTTTTTTACTGCTGGTCTTCCATCCGTTCCGGAGCCAACTGGTGATCCAGAGAGTTATTCCCTTCTGAACATACTGGGAATCGGTAAAAATGCGGATTTTCCCCGGTTTCCGCATCTCCCGGCTTGATAAACACTTAAGTGCTTCCAGAACAGCGGTGAGTTCCATCCTGTTATTGGTGGTGTAATCTTCTCCGCCGGATACGGTTTTTCTACTGCCCCTCTCCACTATGATATACGCCCAGCCCCCTGGGCCGGGATTCCCTGAACAGCCTCCGTCGGTATACACATCAATACTCATTTCCCGGCAAGGGTACTAAAAAGAAGCTAATTGAGCAAGAATGTGATTCATTGACCTCTTATATAAATGGCCGTATACTTATCGATGTAAAAAGCCGTTCTGGGAGGGATCATGGCTGACCAACTCATCCTCAAGAATCTGGATTTTATAAAGATTCTACCATACTGGGCCCAGGAACTTTCGTACCGGTATTGCTCCCAAACTGCAAACCTTTACATCGTCCATGGAAATATCAGGGATTTCCTTCCCCACAAAATGTACGAAGGAGAATTTATCTTCGTTCGGATACAGGATTATATTTCCGAAGTGCTCTTTGGGAATAAGGACATCATAGCCTTTTACGACCGTTCTTCAGGAGTCAATTTCTGCACACCGGAAATGCAGAAGGAGTACCTTGCAAAGATGGCGGAGTACAATCCGGATACGGACCTTTCGGAGTTCATCTCCAACGATCCTTTCAAGGCTTTTGCTCATCTGGAGAAATACTTTCTCATGGACATTCCCAATAAACGGAGAATCGTCCTTATCATCGATTATGCAGAAACCATCGTACCGAACTGTGAGCTCTCCCGCTTAGGAGAGGAGGACAGGTACTGTCTTGTCACCCTTAACCGGTGGTCTCACGATCCGATTTTTACCCAGGGTGATGTATCAATCATCCTGCTCACGGAGAACGTGGTGGATTTGAGTTCAACCCTTATTCGATCACCCAGCACGGTAAAGGTAAGCATCCCCATTCCGGATGAAAAGGTACGTACATCGTTCCTCAACTATTTATATAGACAGGGATCCCTCCTCCTGGAACACAGGCTGAACCCGGAGCGGGTTTCGAAAATCACCAGCGGACTCAACCTGGTCAACCTGAATCATCTCGCAGCGGCAGCGTTTCAGGAGGATAAATCCATCACCATGGAGTACCTGAGGCAGAAGAAAAAGGAAATAATCGAGAACGAGGCCGCAGGTCTCCTGGAATTTATCGAATCCGAACATGACCTCACCTACATTTCCGGTCACGATTTCGTTAAGAAACGGTTTAAAAGTGCTGCCCGGGCCATAAAACAGGGGAGACTGGATGTTCTGCCTATGGGATACCTCATTACAGGTCCTGTCGGGACGGGAAAATCCTTTATGGTCACCGCGTTCGCAGGAGAAATCGGCATTCCCATCGTAAAGTTCAAGAGCTTCCGCTCAAAATGGCAGGGCGTTACAGAATCAAATCTAGAGAAGGTACTGAACATTCTCAAGGCCATGTCTCCCGTGGGAGTTATGATAGACGAAGCCGATGCATTCTTAGGTAACCGTAATCAGGAGGGCGATTCAGGGACAAGTAACAGGGTTTTTGCCCAGATCGCCTCTTTCATGGGAAATACCGAATACCGTGGAAAGATTATCTGGTTCCTCATCACCTGCAGGCCCGACCTTCTGCCTATCGATCTGAAGCGCCAGGGCCGTGCCGAGGAACATCTTGCCCTGTTCTATCCTGAAACGTCGGAAGAAAAGGAAGACCTGTTCCAGACATTGATACGAAAACTGAAAATTCGTACGGAAAAGATGACAGCTGCAGACCTGTTCCGCAAATATCACTTCGAATTTTCAGGTGCCGACATCGAATCGATACTCATACGGGCGAAATTCAACGCAGCAATGAATAATCACGTGACCATCTCCAAGGAAGAACTGGAGGATACGATTAAAGATTTTGTCCCTCCGGCGTATCCCCACGAAATCGATTTGCAAAATCTTGTCGCTGTATTAGAATGTACCAGCAGAGAGATGATCCCCAAGCGGTTTCAAAACATGGAACGGGGAAAACTTATTACGGAAATACAGCAGCTCAAAACGCTGCTTGGAGAACGCGAATGAGGCACCGGAAAATCTTCATAAGGAGTACATCATGACAATAGAAAAGGTTCCCTTCGGGACCCTGGAAGACGGGAAGATAGCAGACCTTTTTACCTTGCGAAACGATTCAGGTTTTTCCGCCGGTATAACCAACTTCGGTGGTATTCTTACATCGGTGAAAATGCCGGACAAACACGGTAACATCGAAGAAATCACCCTGGGGTTCGATCATCTTCATGAATACCTGGGAGAACATCCCTATTTCGGTGCACTTATCGGACGGTTTGCCAACCGTATTGCAGGTGGAAGCTTCACCCTGGGCGGAAAGGAATATAAATTGTTTCGCAACGAAGGGAAGAACCACCTTCATGGGGGAAAAATAGGTTTCGACAAGGTTCTCTGGGAAGGGACCTCTTTTGATAATGAAAACGAAATCGGTGTAAAGCTCTCCTATCTAAGTAAAAACGGAGAAGAAGGGTACCCGGGAACACTGAAGGTGACCGTAACGTACACCCTCACCAACGGGAACGACCTGGTCATCACCTACGAAGCGGTAACGGATAAACCGACACCGGTAAACCTGACGAACCATGCGTACTGGAACCTTGCCGGCCCCGGTTCGGATACGATCCTGAACCACGAACTTACCCTCTTCGCCGATTCCTACCTTCCGGTTGATGAACATCTGAATCCGACCGGTGACATTCTTGATGTATCAGGCACTCCTTTCGATTTCACACGGCACAAAAAAATAGGAAAGGACATCGAAAGCGCAGGCGGCGGGTACGATCACTGTTTTGTAGTGCGCAGCACCGATTCCACCCTTTCAGATGCTGCCCTGGTACATGCTCCTTCTTCCGGCCGCATCATGAAGATTTCGACTTCCCAGCCGGGTATACAGCTCTATACCGGCAACTTTCTGGAGGGGGTTACCGGACGGAACGGCAGGACCCATGTCAAACACGGCGCCCTTTGCCTGGAAACCGAAGGATTCCCCGACGCAGTGCACCATTCCGGTTTCCCTTCGGTTATCCTGAAGCCCGGAGAAACCTACCGGCACGTTACAAAACACAGCTTTTCGGTTAAGTAACCCGGTTCCATCACTACGGGATACCGGTACCGGACGCTACAGACAGATACTATAATCCTCCGTCTTTTTTTGTTGACATTCCTGGAATATGATGTATTCTTATACATAAAGGACTATAGAGTACTTTAATGGACAATAATATTCTTATTGATAACATTATGACCCTCTCAGATGTAGCGGAATACCTCAAACTGGCAGAGAAAACCGTACTCCGTATGGTACACCGCGGGGAAATCCCCTGTGTTAAAATCGCAAGCCAGTGGCGATTCTCAAGAAATATCATCGACGACTGGCTCCTCTCCCGGATGCAGGTCCTTCCGAAAAATGATCTTTCCAGGATCATCGAAAAGGACAGCACGGTACTTCCTTTATCCCGGCTTATGGATCCTTCGTATGTCCTGCCCGCCATACGTTCCGGGTCCAAGGAAGACGTCCTCAGACAGCTCGTCCAGCCCCTTGTTTCCGCGGGAATCGAAACCGATAAAGAGCAACTCCTTGGAAAACTCCTGGCCCGGGAAACCATGGCATCTACCGCTATCAGAAACGGCGTTGCCATACCCCATGTCCGCAATCCGGAAGAGCTCAGTAACGCCTCCCCCCTTATCATCTCAGGTATATGCAGGGAAGGAACGGATTTCGACTCTACCGACGGAAAGAAGACTACCCTTTTTTTCCTGGTGTATACCAACAGTGTTGTGGTTCATGTAAGGGCTATTGCGAGAATCAGCAGGATGCTTGCTTCAGAGCAGGTCAAAGAGGAACTGATCTCTGCAGATACTTCGAGTGATTATATCCATATCATCATGAAATATGAAAACTTGTTATAGGAGTTCACTATGAACATGACCACTTATTTTACAGCCGCACACATCAAAATCGGTACAAATGCTAAAAACCGGGCAGACCTTCTGTACGAAATAGCCCAGCTCGCAAAGAAGAGTCCCTTGTTATCAAAACATTCCACCGATGAAGTGTATACAGCGCTGTTGGCCCGGGAAAACATCGGATCCACCGGGTTCGAAAACGGTATCGCCATACCCCACTGTATGTTCGAAGATTTAACCGACTTTGTAGTAGGTCTTATTACGGTCCCTCAAGGTATCGATTTCAACGCCTACGATAAGAAACCCACATTCGTTTTTTTCTTTATCATAGGACCGGCGGGGAAAAGGAGTCAGCACATCTTTTTGCTCTCTTCTATTTCCAAACTGCTCAACGTGCCTGGCGCCGCCTCGAACATCGCAGGCTTTTCCACACCTGATGATATCCTCCAGTTTGTTTTAAGCCGGCTGCAACCGAAGGATGAAGTGGTCAGTCAGAAGGAAAAATGCATGTTCCAGGTGTTTGTACAGAAAGAGGAGTACTTCGAAGAGATACTGAAAATTTTTGCCTCCGCCGTACCGGGTTCGGTAACCGTCCTGGAAACGAACAACGCCGGTAACTATCTGCATCACCTGCCCCTATTTTCCGCCTTCTGGAGTGAGGAATCGCGGATCGCTACGAAGCTGATCATCGGCATCATAGAACGCAGCTTCTGCAACGATGTTATCCGGCGGATCAATATGATTAACTCAGAAAAAGATGGTCAGACAGGGGTTCTCATCACCGTTCAGGACCTCCTGTTCACCTCCGGCGCAATAGAGTTTTAAAGGAACAGGGATACTAATATGCAGATCATACACACGTTGCAGCAGACCGTTCATTCCCTTTCGATTCCTTATATTTTAAGTACCGGTGTCCTTACACTGGCGGGCTTTTACGTAGGGAAAAGCATGAAATTCATCCGTCTTCCCTCTGTTATCGGTTTCATGCTTGTCGGGGTCATTATGGGTCCCACGGTAATCGGGCTCCTTGACGAAGCAGCCCAGGTACACCTCTCTTTTGTTACGGAGATCTGTCTCGGTTTTGTCGCCTTGAGCATCGGGCTGGAGCTCCATCTCAAGTCACTGAAACGGCAGGGAATGGGCATCATCCTGATTATATTGAGTGAATCGTTCCTCGCCTTTATCCTTGTAACCTTCGGTCTTTACTTTCTGACCGGGAATTTTCCCCTTTCACTCCTCTTCGGGGCTATTGCTCCTGCCAGCGCTCCTGCAGGAACGGTGGCGATTATCCAGGAATACAAGGCGAAAGGGAGTCTTACCCAGGCATTGTACGCAGTTGTCGGGTTTGACGACGGTTTAGGGATCATCATATTCGGTTTTGCAGCTGCTTTTGCAAAAAACATGCTCCTTAAGGTGAATGGTGAGGTTCAGTCGGGGTTTTTCGACCTTATCGCTGCGCCTCTTAAAGAGATCGGATTGAGCATACTCTTTGGTTTCATCATAGCGTATGTGTTCAGGTTATTGATCCGGAAGACTAAATCATCCAGGGATACGTTTATCATGACCTTTGCCATTGTTCTGGTCACAACCGGGATATCCCTGTATCTGCATCTCTCTCTTATCCTCACCAACATGGTAGTAGGACTGATATTGGTAAACTCCGTGAAGGCATCCCAAATACACCGCATCAGGGAACGGGTTTCGGAGTTCATGCCTCTGCTCTTCATTCTTTTCTTTATCCTGGCAGGGGCGAACCTTCAGGCTTCCGCACTTCCTTCTCTGGGTCTTATCGGCATTGTATACATTGTGCTCCGTTCAAGCGGACTGGTGTTCGGGGCCGGGCTGGGCGCAGCTCTCGGCAGGTCGGAAAAGAAAATCCGGAAATACTTAGGTATGGGTATTCTTTCCCAGGCAGGAGTGGCTATCGGGCTGTCTTTGGTAGTAAAAAATGAATTTTCAGGGCTTGGACCGGAAGGGGCCTGGATCGGAAACACTATCATCACGATCATTACTGCTACATCCATCTTTTTCGGGATTATCGGACCGATTTTTACGAAAATAGGTCTTCAGAAAGCCGGAGAAATCCCGAAAGCACCATCCTCATGACTGGAAGCCCGGCGGGAATGGGGAGTCACATCCGCATTCCCCGATTTAGTCTTACCGTTTCAGTGAGAAAAGCCGAGAATATAACCAGCAGATACGTATGAAAATTCGCAAACATAAAGACAAAACACTCTCCCTTGCAAACGACGGGTTTTTAAGCCTGTTCTTTATCGGAACCGGCAGTGCTTTTTCCAAGCGGCAGTACCAGACAAACCTTTTAATCATTAAAGGAAAAGATCACATTCTTGTGGACTGCGGAACAAAAACTCCCCACGCACTCTACGAACTGGGTATAGAAATTTCCGACATTCGAACTTTTCTCATCACCCACTCCCACGCGGATCACATCGGAGGGTTGGAAGAAGCCATGCTTACCGGCCGTTATGTGAAACGGCAGAAACCCTCTATCATTGTGACAAAGATCTATCAGAACCTTTTATGGGACCTTTCTCTCCGGGGCGGGTCCGGGTTCAATGAGGAACATGAAGGGATGGTACTCTCTTTCGGGGACATGTGGAATGTAATCTACCCGAACTGGCTCGAATGCTATCCCAGGGAAACCCACGAAGTTACCCTGGGAAGTATCAATATCAAGATGTTCAGGACAAAACACATCCCTGATTATCCCGGAAGCTGGCAGAATTCATTCTGGAGCTGCGGGATTATCATCGATGACCGGGTCATGTTCACCAGCGACACCCGTTTCGACAGGGACTTAATTGACTCGTTTTCCGAACGATTTGATCTGGAGATGATCTTTCACGACTGCCAGTTCTTTACCGGCGGTGTACACGCAGGTATAGAAGAACTGAATACCCTTCCATCGGATATAAAGGAAAAGATCATTCTCGTACACTATAGCGATAACTGGGAGCGTTTCGAGGACAAGGTGGCCGAATACGGGTTCCACAGCTTAGGGAGAAAATGGCAGTACTACGATTTCCCCATGAGTAAGTCCGTGTAATACCGGGATTCTGTCTTTTCCTTCCCTATGCCGAGGGATATGAACATCTCTTCAACTTCGATTCTGGCTTTTCTGACCTGGTCAGGATCGTTTTCCGGTATGATCTTCTCGATCTCAATAAACCACCCCAGGGACTCCACTTCACATAGTTCAAGAATCAGATCATCTTTGAGAAACCGTTTGCCTTTTTTTACTTTCTCTAAGAAGGGCGAACACCCAAGACGGGAAAGGAGGATTTCAACGGCGTCATAATCGGAAACGGTGAACTCGATTTCCCTGTTCTCCTCCATCCCGTCAACGACTGATTTATCTTTAGATGTTACGTATGTGATATCTCCCTCTTTTCTGAGCCGGATCGATTTCCCTTGTACAGGAGCACATTCAGGGTAACGATAATATCTGTCCCGTTTATGGAAGGATGACTGATAAACCGCCGTTTCATGGAGACGCCCTTCAAGTTCTTCCGGGTCGTCCACCCTGGCTTTCATCTCTATTTCGAAGGCCATTGTCTACTCTTTCAGCGAAATAACACTGGGATCATAATCCCCGGGGGGTACATAACCTAGAAGTTCGATGCACGTTGCAGCGAGGGAACTGATGCCGAGGCCCTCTTTCAGCTTACAATCGTACTCCCCGCCGAAATCCGGATCGTAAATAATGCAGGGGACCGGATTGAGGGAGTGGGCAGTCTTGGCTTTCGGAGTCCCATCTTCTTTTGTTACTACAGCCCCGGATTTTTTATCGTGTTCGAACATGTCATCGGAATTGCCGTGGTCCGCACTCAGGATAAGGATACTCCCGGCTCTCTCTACGGCTTTTTTCAGCCTTCCAATGCAGAGATCCAGGGCACCGATTGCGCAGAGAACCGCCTGATAGATCCCGGTGTGACCGACCATGTCGCCGTTAGGATAATTAAGCCGGATAAAATCATATTCCCCG
This sequence comes from Spirochaetota bacterium, assembly GCA_024274705.1. Classification (GTDB taxonomy): domain Bacteria; phylum Spirochaetota; class Spirochaetia; order SPDA01; family JAJSAL01; genus JAJSAL01. Next base: position 3,181 of record JAJSAL010000030.1, on the reverse strand, counting down.
CTTTCGATGGCTTCAATCACCTTGTCCGTGATCTCTGCGCTCTGCATCCAGGGACGTTCTTCGAAGGGCACGATATCCGAGGGTATTTCTATATACGTTTCCAGATCCTCACTGAATTTTTCCGTCCTGTTGCCGTTGAAAAAGTACGTAACATGGCCGAATTTCTGGGTCTCACTTATTGCCAGCTGGGTAACGCCGGTCTCCACCAGGTATTCTCCCATGGTCCTTTCGATCGACGGCGGCGGTACGAGAAACTGCCTGGGCACTTTCAGGTCCCCGTCATACTCCATCATACCGGCGTACTCAACCTTCGGCCTCCGTACACGGTCAAATTTATCAAAATCATCCTTTTCAAAGGCAGCGGTAATTTCCAGTGCACGGTCACCCCGGAAATTGAAAAAAATCACCGAATCCCCATCATTCACCGGTCCGACAGGGCGTCCGTTTTCAGCGATAACAAAGGGCGGAAGATCCTGATCTATGGCGTGTGTCTCTTTCCTTAAGATTTCGACAGCTTCATGAGCACTGGAGAAATACCTCCCGTCCCCCAGCACATGGGTGTGCCACCCTTTCTCCACCATACCCCAGTTGGCGCCGTACCTGTCCATGGTTATCACCATTCTGCCGCCGCCGGAGGCGATACGGTAGTCCACACCGCTCTTATTTAACCCTGCAAGGTACTCTTCAAAAGGATCGATATATTCCAGTGCCGATGTTTCCCCCACATCCCTGCCGTCCAGAAGGGTATGGACCCGTATCCTGGTAACGCCTTCGGTCTTTGCCTGCCGGATGAGCCCCTTCAGATGGTCCATATGGCTGTGTACGTTGCCGTCGGAAAACAAGCCGATAAAGTGGAGGGAGCCTCCGCTTTTCTTCACGTTTTCGATGAGGATTTTCCATGTCCCTGCCCGGAAAAGCTCACCGGACTTAAGGGACAGGGTTATCAGTTGTGCACCCTGGACATACACCCGTCCGCACCCTATGGCGTTATGTCCCACCTCGCTGTTTCCCATATCATCATCTGAAGGGAGACCCACAGCGATACCGTGGGCTTTCAGCCGGGTATGGGGGCAGGATGCCGTAAGTGCGTTCAGAACCGGGGTATGTGACGCCAGCACGCCGTCTCCTTCTTTATATTTCCCATACCCGACGCCGTCCATCACCACCAGGACGACAGGCCCTCTTCTATCCTTGAAATGCGGATTTTTCGCAAGTTTTTCCACCATACCCTCCCCTTTATACACGGCTGCCTGCACATCTCTGACGTATTACAGAATATAATGAATATCCGGCCCTATGGAAAGCCTGATGGGCCGGGACATCAGAAAACAGAAAACTACGGGAATCCGGTAACAAATTTCTCCTTGCACCAACATTAATTAAAGAGGAAATAATTTGAATTTCTTATTCCAGGGGTTATACTTAAACATCGTATAGAGAATTTTTTTATCATATGGAGGATATTATATGAAAAAACGGATATTGCTGGGTACAATCGTAGTACTCGCAGCGATGGGGATTGTTTTCGGTGTCGGAAGCTGTTCTATATTTCAATATCTCGCCGCCCCTCAGGGGTACGTAGTAGACGCACTGACAGGTGATCCTATTCAGAATGCAAACGTCACATTAACAGCCCGGACACAGGCGGTCGCTCCCCTTGCAACGGATAAGGAGAGGCAGGATGCGGCGGCAGTTGAAGCCCAGAATTTCTCTGCCACCACCGATGCGAGCGGATACTACACCTTTACCGATGTGGAATACGGTTCTTACGTGTTAACCGCTGAAAAATCCGGACAGGGCTTCACCAGGCAGATCGTGGAAGTCGCAGGAGCAGCCCAGTACCTGCCCAACATCGGCGGTGTTGCCGATGACGGTAAACTCAGGATCATTACCATGTGGAACCCCGATTTCAAGGATGTGGATGTGTACCTTACGTATTACACGAACTTTAATGATTACGGAGGGTCTCCGGAAGCATTTACCGACAGCTACCAGATAAATTCCACCGGAGACGCAGGTTTCGTTCCGGAGAACGTAGACACAACCAGTACGTACCGGGAGAGAATTTTCTGGAACAACATGGATTCCTCCGACCTCTACAACGGTGAACCCGTGGTTTCCCTCGATGTGGACAACCGGGGAGGAACCGACGAAATGGCAGGGGGTCCTGAAACCATTTCTATTACCTATATACCTTATGCGTACACCTTCGGATCAGGAACAGCTACGACTATAGATTCAACTGCAAGCGCCTGGTCCGGCCTTCCTGTGGGCACATACGAGTGGGCAGGAGCAATGGAGTTCTATGTCGATGCGTACAGCGCTTCCAGTTCAACTGCTGCTGACGACGGAACCCTTTCAACAACTGACGGAGCAAACTCAGCTGATGTTATAGTGTTCGTTATGCTAGGAGTAAATCAGCTTGGTTCCTATGCATTACCGAACTTCACGACCATCGAAAATGCTTCCATGATCAGGATCAATACATTCCTTGAGAATGATACAGACTCCACCAATCACTTCCAGATCGTACCGGATATCCGGGTGATTCAGGAGAACGATTTCCGTGCCCTGGGCATGGAAGAGAGCGGCATCATCCATGTTGAACTTCCCGGAAGGGGCTGATTGTTCAACAGTGTAAAACGACAAAGGGCGTAGGCATGACTTACGCCCTTTTTATCATTTCCGGAGGAGAATTATGAAAAGAATCTTTATCATTGCTATTGTATCGCTGTTGCTGATATCCGTGGTTTCTGTTTTTGCCCAAAGTTCGGGAAGCACCGGCGGGCGGGGCCGGGTTTCAAAGACCTACGAACTCATCATCCGCTCCAACGCGACAGATGTAAACATTTACATAAACGGCGAACTGCAGAAAGGGCGCATCCCCTACACCGCCGCCCTGGCACCCGGCACCTACACTATCGAGCTGAAAGATTCGAAGAAGTGGGAAGACGGAAGTGCTACGGTGTACCTTAAAGGCAACGACCAGGTGAACATCAACCTGAGTGCAAAGACTTACGAACTTATCATCCGTTCCAACGCGAATGACGTAAGCATCTACATAAACGGTGAGCTGCAGAAAGGGAGTATCCCCTACACCGCCGCCCTGGCACCCGGCACCTACACTATCGAGCTGAAAGATTCGAAGAAGTGGGAAGACGGAAGTGCTACGGTGTACCTT
>JAJSAL010000029.1 GCA_024274705.1 Spirochaetota bacterium | reverse complement strand
TTTCATGTGCCTAAATGAGCATACCACCGGTGATATCGAGGGTCGTACCGGTAAAATGGGGTGCCTTCCCGGAGCAGAGAAACGCCACGGTATATCCGATCTCTACCGCTTCCGCGAATCTGCCTACGGGAATACGTTTTACATATTCGTCCATGAGCCCGCCGGCCTGCCACTTGTCTTCATTTATAGGTGTGCGTACTATGCCCGGCATCAGTCCCACCACCCGGACCCCCCGTTGTGTGATCTCCCGGGCAAGGGCGCGGGTAAACATGTTGAGTCCTGCTTTTGCCGTAACGTAGTGTCCGTGCCCCGGCGTGTTCACCTGCATACTCGATTTCGAAGAGATGTTGATGATCACACCTTTGTTACCGGCATCGATGATACTCCTGGCCACCCTCTTGCTCAGCAGGTAGGGACCGTTTAAGTTTATGTCGATTACCCGTTTCCAGTTTTCATCCGGCATATCCAGCAGCTCCTCGGTAGGCCAGATGCCTGCATTGTTCACCAGGATGTCGATCCCGCCGTACCTCCCTGTTACTGCCTCAATCATAGCATCGATCTCCGCTGTTTTAGTTATATCCGCATAATACGTACTGCAATATACCCCGTATGTGCTGGTCAGTTCCTGCGCGTATGCTTTGACCTGCTTTTCCTCCACGAGGTAGCTGATGGCAACATTGACTCCTTCCTGGGCTAGGGCTTCGGAGATTCCTGCTCCAATACCTGATCCGCCGCCTGTAACAATGGCTGTTTTTCCTTTCAACCCTAAATCCATAGTGTTACCCTTTATCGCTCTATTTGTTGATATATAGCGCTATATATTCTATACTATACATGAAATTTGTCAAGTAGATTCAAAACGTGGGTAATGATATGCTCCATGAGAATGGGAAGGCGGCGGGAATGAAAGACGATTATCTGTATCTGCGGATATATGAAGAACTGAAAGGGGAAATAGCTCGCGGCGTGTATCAGACGGGAGACTTGTTTCCGCCGGAACGTGCATTGAAAGAGCGGTTTTCCACTACCCACATAACCGTGCGGAATGCCCTTACCCGTCTTGTGGAAGAGGGGTACATCGAACGGTTCAGCGGAAAGGGGACGTATGTAACCTACCGGAACAGTGATGAAGAAGATGGAGAGCATGAGATCCGCCTCCGGACAATCCGGCTTATCATGGAGAGAATCGATTCCTTTACAGCCGGTATTGTAAATCACCTCTCTGAACATATAGAGCATCAGGACATCGATATCGTCACGGATATACGGCGGAAACCTTCGTTCCGTCAGGACGGGAAAGAGACCTTCCAGGTGTGGCTGTTTCCCGAGTCTTCCGGGGAATACATTCCCCGGGAAGGGCTTCATGACAACACTCTGGTGGTGGCATCCCGGGACATCGACAGTTCCAGTCCCAGGATTATCTGCGATATTTCTTCCGGAATCTCGGCTGCAGTGAAATATGCGAAGGAGGCGGGTCACACCAGTCTGGCATATGTGGGAACACACCTGGACATAACAGGGGGCGTCAAGAGAGACGCCTTTCTGGATGCCCTTGGTAAGCATGACCTGCCCGGGGGCGGCAATGCCCTGATGTTCAGCGGCGGCACCATAGAGGCGGGAGTGCACGCCTGCGTCGCTATGCTGCGGAAAAAACCTGATGCCACAGGGTTCCTCTGCGCTGATGATTTTACCGCGGCGGGTGTGAGGGAATGTCTGGTTTCACGGGGGAGAGACGAAGGCCCGGATCCGCTGGTTATCGGGTTCGGCAATACAGAGATCAGCTCGTTTTTCCGCTTTCCTTCCCTGGATTTGAAAGCACATCAACTGGCTGCACTCATTTATCAAAATGTGCTGGAATATACCGGTACAGGAAGGGTGTTACGGTCTGCTGCGGTGGTGCAGCCGGATCTGGTGATTCGCCGGAGATCAGACGATTGAATATTCCCCGTCTTCCTCTTCACAAATAGGGGACCAGTATTCGGTAAGGATAAACTTAAGGCTCAAGGTCCCGTCTTCCCTGTGGCTGGCGCGGATTCCTCCACACCCTAACACTCCCGGTTTTAACTTGAGTTTTTCAAGGAGAGTCCGGGCCTCGGTTTTCAGGTCCTCAACGGAGGGCACGCCGTTGGAAGTTTCATAGATCCATCCAAGGTACTCCATCACCCGGTTGACAAGGTCAAAATCAAAACCCTGGATCAGTTCTTCTACTTTTTCATCGTAAGAAATCGGAGCACCCGTTTCCATAGAGCCATCCTCCATAGCAATGTTACTCTATAATACCATACTGTAAATCCTGTACTTGTTCCAGAATTGACAACCCCCGTCATTGTCCATATACTATCTGTGGCTTAGCCACGTGACGGGTGCAGGAGCAGATAGCGGTGAAAAAAGAACTTGTCAAAGAACCGATGTATCAACAACTCAACCAGATTCTCCGGGACCTTATCCTCCAGGAGGAATACAAGGTGGGGGATAAGTTCCTCACCGAGAGGGCTGTGTGTGAACGGTACGAAGTAAGCCGGGCAACCGCAAACAAAGCCCTCTCCAACCTGGTAAGCGAAAGAATTCTTGAGTTCCGGAAGGGGGTAGGAACCTTCGTCAAGGGAATGGTTCTGGATTACAATCTCCGGGGTCTTGTGAGTTTCACCGAGAAGATACGACAGGCAGGAAAAACCCCGCAGAATATGGTAATTCATTTCAGGGAGCAGAAAGCCGGGGAGGCAGGCAGGATGATTATGAGGGAACTCGGCGTGGATGCTGATGAGGACCTGATCTGTTACAAGCGTCTCCGCCTGGCGGACGGAATTCCTTTTATCATCGAACGGAGGGTTCTCCTTTCCCGGTACTGTCCGGGATTGACCAGGGAAATGCTGAAGGAGTCCTTGTACGTTGTGCTGTCGGAACACTATGCTCTTTCCATTGCACGGGAGAAAGAGGTTATCAAGGCGGTAAACATAGGAAAAAAAGATGCCGAACTTCTGCAGGTAAAACCGGGAATGGCGGGGTTTATCATGTTTGTAACCGGGTATCTCGAAGGAGGAACCCCCCTGTGGTCGGCCCAGGTGCTCTACCGGGGTGACTGTTACGAACTCCACATTGAATATTCAGCGAAAGGAACGGTGAACCCTGTCAAAGGGGTGTGGCTGGAAGTAAAGGAAGGGTGAGGAGCGGGTCGATGAAAGCAGTCGTTTATTACGATAAGAAGGACATCCGGTTGGAAGACATCCTTCTGCCGGATGTAAAACCCGGTGAACTCCTGGTAAAAGTTGAAGCCTGCGCTATGTGCGGGTCCGATTTCAAGACCTTTAACAACGGGAATCCAAGGATAAAACCGCCTATCACCATGGGGCATGAGTTCTGTGGAGCTGTCGAAACTATCGGGGACGGCGTATCCGGTTTCGGTATCGGTGATAAAATCGTCATGGCAACCTCTGTTTCATGCGGAACGTGTTTTTACTGTAAAAAGGGGTGGTCCAACCTGTGTATCGATCTTCGGCCAATGGGCTTCTACTATCCCGGCGGCATGGCGGAATATGTACTCATACCCGCCCGGGCTGTTGCGAAGGGACACATTGTAAAGGTACCGGCATCCATGGACCCTGTGCAGGCCGCCCTGGCTGAACCGGTAAGCTGTGCCGTGAACACCGCGGAAAACTGCATGATTTCCAGGGGCGATACAGTGGTCGTAGTAGGCGCAGGTCCCCTGGGTATTATGAATCTTTTTGTTGCCCGGTCCATGGGAGCGTCAAAAGTCATTCTTGCCCAGAGGGAAGGAAAGCGGTACGAAATGGCACAGCAGTTTTCAGCGGACCGCCTGGTGAATACTACCACGGAGGACCTGGTACAGGTTATAAAAGAGGAAACCGGCGGAATCGGAGCGGACTGTGCCATCATTGCCGCGCCTTCGCCGGAACCACAGGAGCAGTCCCTGGACCTGGTGCGAAAAAGAGGATATATCTGTCTCTTCGCCTCCCTCCCGGTGGGAAAGAACGTACTCTCCCTGGACAGCAGGAAAATTCACTATAACGAATTGAGGGTGATCGGCGCCAGCGACTCCACAGCGGAGCATGTAAGAAAAGCGGTTTCGATGCTCACTGACCCGGCATTTCCAGCAGATAAACTGACGAATCCGGTCATACCCTTAACCGATGTGCATCACGGTTTTGACATCATGAAAAACAGGGAGGGCATGAGGGTGGTGCTTCGGCCGTAGATTAGATATGCCTGGTAACTCTAACCCTCTGTCCCTGGTTCTTGACAGGGAATAATCATCTCTGTATTCTTATTGTATCCGGGCAATTAGCTCAGCTGGATAGAGCGCAGCCCTCCGGAGGCTGAGGTCGTGGGTTCGAATCCCTCATTGCTCAAAGTTAACACCCCCTGGAGAAACAAAAAACCCTGTTTCTTTGATTCATTTGAAACCGAAAACTATCCGTGTGCTGCCCTTTCCCACGTAAAAATGCATACAGTGTTCTTACCGGTTTTTTCTTCTGTTGTCATCCCACAGCTCCTCTTCATTCTTCTTTCGGAGTGTCGAATTTGACCGCAACTATCTCAACTCACCAGTTAGAGGGCTACAGCTTCGATACCCGTAACATGGCAAAAATCGATGAGTGAATCGTAAAGTTCGCTTCCGTACCCCAGGCACGCATATTCGTTGGTCCAGCTTTCGATGAGATCATCCATATTGCACTTAACTTTGACAAAACCGTGGGGCCAGAAGGGAATCCCGCACTCATTAAGACGCTGCTCCTTCAGTTCATTTGAAGGCTCGAAGATGGAACACTTTGCCACGACCATCCGGAAGGTGCCGTCCACCCTGCCGAGCCTGGCAAGCACCCCGTCACCCACTTTACAGATCAGTTTGACCGCCAGGCCCCCGGCCTCCCCTTCCGTGGGAATACCGTGTTCCGCAAAACCGGCAGGCCCCAGTTTTCCAGCGAGGGAAGGGGGCACCGCGCCGTCACCGATTATCTTAATTTCCCCCTCTTTCTTGTCGAAATGCTGAAGGTCTCCGTAGTACACCCGCTCGTGACTTAATAATGTCAGGAGAAGAACCGTTAAAGCGGTATTAAAATCTCCCAGGGTTGAAGTTCCCACCCCGTCTTCCAGCATCATACTCTGGGCGAAACAGGTGGCGGCATAATCATCCGCCAGACCCGGAAAAGACTGTATCGTATAAAAATCAAATTTTTCCTTTTCCACGATCTGTTTAATCGCCAGGTAGAGGCGCATGGACCGCTCGTTGACCAGGTTTTTTTCCGGGGCCTGTCCAAATAGCTCTTCGATTCTGGGAAGGAGAGCTTCTATCTGCCTGGAAGAAATATCTTCTGCGGTTCGGATCAGCTCAGTGGTGTCCCGTGAATCTATATCGATGCCGAAGGTTTTCATCCACTGGGACGGATCGGCTACGCCGCAGGTCTGCCCCATCCCCCTTCCGCCGAAAGTCCCGATGGTCGACATATTGAGAAAACTCTTCAGATGACAGGCTTTACAGTAGCTGACGATTTTGCTTATCTCCCCGGGATCACCGGCATCACCGTAGACAAACCGGTGATTAATACCGATTTCTAACAGTCCCCCATGCATAACCAGGCCCCCCACGGGCCGCCACCCTTGAGAACCCGGGTGCGTCCATATGAGAATACCCTTGCCGGTAAAGGCGAAATCCCGTATCGCCCCGACCAGGTGAGCCGCCCAGACCCAGGTACCGGAAAAAAGAATTACACAGTCCACCCTCTCATTGTCCTTCATCTTTTTAAGGGCGGCTTTCGCCTCCCCTTTTGAAGCTATGACAACATCATGCTCAATAAGCGTAAGCCCCTGTTTCCTCAACGCCTCTTTTGAATTCTCTACTATTTCGGCATTGATAAAAGGGGTACCCCTTGGATCTTCGAGCCCGTCTTTATGTACTCCGTATACGATAAATCCCACTGTGGGTGTAATCATTATGCTGCTCCTTTATTACCCGGCAACAGGGTCCTGTGTTATTCTTTTACAGCTCCAGCGGTCAGGCCCTTAACAATATAACGCTGGAATATCAAAACAAAGACCACCGGAAATATAACTGTTAATACTGCTGATGCGGTTATCTTCCCGTATTCTATTGAATACTTTGTGATAAACTGTGCCAGTGCCAGTGGTAGTGTATGAAACCTTGTAACATTTATTATAGCCATTGCACCCATGAATTCACCCATTGAAAAAACAAAACAAATGACTCCCGAAGAAACCAACCCCGGCAGGGAAACAGGAATAATTATTTTCAACAAAGCACCGACTTTCGATGCTCCGTCTATACGCGCAGAATCCTCAAGATCCCCGGGAATAGTCTTGAAATAACTGTATAATATCCAGGTGACTATCGGCAATAACCAGGAAGTCTGCATGATTACCAGGCCCTGGAGCGTATTGGTAAGACCAAGCTGCTTAAAGATCAAATAAAAAGGAATAAGAAGGGCAACAGGCGGAAGCATCTGTGCGAAAATAAGCGCAACAAACAATATATTGGAACCCTTGAATTTTAGTCTTGCAAAAGCATAGGCAGCAAAGATACCAAAAGCAATACAGACAACTGTCACAGATACTGCTACTATCAAGCTGTTTTTGAGTGCAATGGCAATATTGACCTTTCCAGCTCCAAGGATATTGATGTAATTATCGAAATTTATATTTTTTGGAATGAAATTCGGTATCGGTGCATATAATTGGTCTTTTGGCTGGATGCTTGTCATTACGATCCAGTAAAATGGGAACAAAAAGAATACCATGGTTATAGTCAGAAAAAAGTAAAGCACTATCTTTTTTATTCTTTTTGAAACATAAAACTTCGTTTTCATCTTACTCTGCATCATTTTTCCTCATTATAACAACATATCCTATTGTTAATAGCATGGAAAACATAAGTATCACATAAGATATCGCTGATGCGTATGACAGGTGATAGAATTTAAACGCATTGTTCCAGGCAAACAGGGTCGCATTTGTAGTAATATTGCCGGGACCGCCTTTGGTAAGTACAAAGAACAGGTCAAATGAGTTTATTGCAATTATGGTCCCAAGGATCGTAGAGATAAACAACGGAAACCTTATCAGGGGAAGTGTTATGGTAAAGAAAGCTTTAATCCCGCTTGCACCATCCATATGTGCAGCTTCATAAAGTTCTTCCGGTATTGTCTGCAGCCCGGCAAGTATGATTATGATAAAAAATGGGGTTCCCTGCCAGACATCCGCGGTTATTACAAACGGCATTGCAAACGTTTTAGTCGATAAAAACGGAATATAGTCCTGTATTATTCCAAGTCTTTCTAGTAAAAAGTTAATGACGCCGACTTTGGAGTGAAGCATCCATTTCCACATCAGGCCCACTACCACAAATGGTGTTGCCCATGGAATTATTATAAATGCCCTGGTTATACTTCGACCAATAAATTTCTCCTTTAACATCACCGCTATCAGCGTGCCCAACACCAATTTCACTAAAACCGTAAAGAAAACAAACTTGGCGGAGACCTGGACTGCATCAATAAATCCCGGATCGGTAAATGTTTTTACGTATTGAGAAATTCCAACAAAATCATAGTCCTTAATGCTTGCAAACTCTACATCCCCAAAACTCATTACAAAAGAGTATATCAGGGGGTATGCGACAACGCCAATAACAAGTAATACTGTAGGAGTTATCAGAACAGCGGCTAGTTTGGCATCGCTTCGTTCAAAATCAAAAAATCTTTTAATACCTGTTTTCACTTCAACAATACTCCAAATAAAACGGTTGCATTTACAGATTCATCTGAAAGATTACATATACTTCATTCCGTGCTGCTTATGGAGAAGAATGGGGGATATTCCCATGGGAATATCCCCTGAAAAAAATACCGGCAATTTCTGCTTGTATTCCTTACCTGAAAATCCTATTGCGGTACTGCTTCCTGAGCATCAGCAAATGCCTGTAGCGCGGCCAGAGCTTTTTCTATGGATACTTCACCCAGCAGGGCGGGGTGTACCTGTTTTGCAGTCTCAAGCCTAAGTTCATATGTGGAAGTTATAGGCGGGAATTGATCCGCCAGGTTTTTCTTTACCAGGTCTATTACAGGCAGGTACGGAAGGGCGTCAATTATTTCCTGGTCTTTAAATTGTGTCGAATATACAGGGATACTCTTATCAGTTATCGATCTTGCTTTGGTGTTCTCATACGATGCAATGTACTTTATATATTCAGCCGCCAATTCAGGATTCTCCGCTGATTTAGGTATAAGCAGGTACTCGTGACCATCGAGTGTTCCGGTCATACCCTTTTCCCTTCCGGGGAATGCAAAATAACCGGTGTTTTTAAATTGCTCATCCGTCAGAAAACCGGCATACATCTCCCACATAGCCATCATTGCAATATCACCCTGGTCAAATAGTGAAGAGACTTCCTGCTGTAATTGAACCAGTACTCCCGGATCGATCAGATCCTGATCCAATAATGATTTCATAAACTTAACTGTTTCAACCGTTCCTGGATCATCGAAATTAAATACCAGTTTACCATCCACCCAGTTGTATTCTTCTACACCTGCTGACTGCATTGTCAGGATGAAGTTCAGGAAAAAGTTCTCAGTGGTCCAGTCGGCAACATAATTATAATTGCCGTTGTAGTCATTCAATTTCTTGAGCGTTACCAGGAACTCATCCCATGTCTCGGGAATATCAGCTCCTGCTTCTTCAAATAAAGTCTTATTGTAGAACATGATCTGGTAACTGGGGAGGAAAGGTACACCCATGACTTCTCCCCTAAGAGTAGAATATTCTACCAGTTCAGGTACCATTTCAGCAAACATTTCCGGGAAAATGTCAGTCAGCGGCGTAAGCTTGTCCGGGAATTCTATCCATGCATTTTTTCCATTACCCATTACATCAAGCGGTTCATCAGTTGCAAGGATCTGTGCCTGCTGCGGGAACCATACATCCCATCCGATCTCATTATAATCGACAGTTACTCCATAATCCTTTTCGAACTGTTCGGTTACCCCTTTCAGTCCCGACATAGCCATATCCGGTGACAGTTTCACGACTATTGTCTGCCCTTCGAACCCGCTCTTTTCGGCGGGCTGTTCTTTCTCCTGTTTTCCTCCGGCATACAGAAAAGCGGACACTAAGATTACCAAACCGACCAAAAACCATCTCTTCATTTTTTTCTCCTTCTGATTTTAGTTTTTCTTGTAACATGTGACATAAAACATTGAACTTCCTGATCACCTCCTTGTATAAAGCTAATGCGGCATACCGGCAATTGTCGATGCACCGTAATATGAGACTATTTCAGAGCCCATACCTGCGGGAGGATCGACAAACCAATGTACAAAGGGCAACGCCCGTTATCGCCGTTTTTTCCATTCGTCGATGAAAGCATAAGTGTTTTTCCATGCATTATCCGTATCCTCACGCACATTATCCACGGGAGAAAGGATAAAACCGCCCCCCCCGCCTAAGCTGTCGATAGCGGCCTTAACGGATTTTCTCGTTTCAGCCTCACTGCCCAGTTCCACCGTAAGTGCGCCGCTCACCCCGCCCCAGATACAACGCCCTGCAGCTCTGGTTTTTTTCTTCACAGCAGTAATTTCCGTCCCCTTCCCCTGCCCGGGATCGAGCCCGATTATCACATCCACTCCGGCCCCAAGGATGTCATCCAGCAGCGGAAGAAAAGCACTGGTAATGATATAGCCGTACTTCTTTCCTGCCTGGTGAACAAGGTCCGCTTCCCGTTTAATGGTCGGTGCGATAATGGTTCTATACGCTTCGGGTGTCCAGAACTCGATTGTTTCATACCAGCCCCGTCTTATCACGAGGTCCGGTTCGGCAACTTCCAGATACATCTGTATCTGCTTCAAATTCCACTGATGGATGATTTCGGCATATTCCTTGATAATCTCCGGGTTCAGTACGGAGAGAACCACGATCTCCTCATAGCCTGAAAGCCATGCCATGGCGTCACACCCCATCACTCCCATATCGCTATGCTTCCCCGGGCTGATCGTCCCTTTCCATCCCCCGGTAAGGAGAAGATCATGTTTCTCCGCGACCCGCCGGGCTTCTTTCGCGGTACCTTTCAATTCGGCGATCGATTCGTTTGTAAAGTCTCCAAACAGGTAGGGAAGTTTTTCCAGGTCTTTTTCCGGTTTAACCAGTACCTCTTCCGCCCTGGGAACCAGCCAATCGTCCATAAGGGGGAATGTTCCCTCCCGGGGCCATTCCTTCCACTGCCTGACGCGAGCTGTAAGAGGTCCTTTCGGAGTATCGATTTTTCTGCAGAAATAGGTATGGGAGTTGTCCTGCTCAACCCATTCACTGTACGTCGCTTCAGGATGAAGGGAGTGCTGAAGATAGCCCACATGGGAACAGGCATCCAATCCCATGTCCACAGACCGTTCAACATATTCAGTATCGTTACCGCACTGCTCATACAGGTTAAAAAACAGCATGAAGGAACAAGGGATATGATCAGCCTGCTTTCCGGCGATATTATACAGCATCCGTTCCCGGGATGTCACTTCTATTCTCCTTTTTGTTAACTTAACTTACAATCCATTATCTGACAGAATTTGTCATCCGTCAAGGAAATATGGATATAAATAACGAATAAAACCCAGATTTCAGTGAATTTGATACTTGAAAAGCGTATTCGTCAACCGATCATCCAATTCAATAGATTTGCATTTGACAGATTTGTTAATCTACCTTACTATTAGTTATGGGAAATTCCGAATGAGCAGTCTGCAGAAACAGTCCCAATCGCATGTAAAATATAACAATTTACAGTTATGCCTGCAGACGATCATCCATAATGAACCAATATCCCGTTCCGGAATAATGCGTATTACCCATATTTCAAAACCTACTGTGTCCAATCTGATCGATGAATTGATTTCCAGGGAGATTATCTATGAAATCGGTACAGGCCGGAGCATGGGGAGCGGCCGGAAACCGATCCTCTTAGGGTTTAACAGTACGAAAAAACTGCTGTTGGCATTTAAAATGGGAAGGACCGCTTACAGAATCGCCCTTTCCGACCTTCGGGGACATATACTTGAAATGATCCAGGAAGATTTCACCGAACCAATTTCGGCTGAACAGAAGCTGCTGATCATAAAGAAGAGCATATCCGGTCTTTTAAATAAAGCGAAGGTCAATAAGGACAGGCTCCTGAAGGCAATCGGGATTGCCGCAGGCATTTTCCCCGGGATTGGAGGAAACGCTACAATGCTGTTCTCCTACAAGGGTTTTACAGAAGAAAAAGTTAAGGGATTCTTCTTCGACCTGTTCGGCAATAATCTGCTGATTAACCATTCGACTAAACTCTCTCTCCTGGGGGAAAAGATCGGCGGAAAGGCCCGGGAGTATAAAAACGTGGTATACATCGATTTAACCTATGGCTTAGGCTGTGCGATAATGACCAACGGTGAAATCTACTTCGGTCCCGATAATTCTTCCGGGGAGGTCGGATATTTCTATTCATCTCCGGATGAGTTCAGCAAGGCCCGGTTGGAGCCTTTTGAATTCGGAAGTCTTGAAAGCAGGATTTCCGGCAAGGCAATTCAGGAAGCAGCCCAGGCTGCAACTTCGAATACCCGGAGTTCGAAAATCTACGAATTGTGCCGGGGGAATATCACAAAGATTTCCACGCGGACCGTGTTCGAGGCTGCCCGTTTTCATGATTCCCTGGCGATGTCCATCCTGGAAGAAGCGTTTCTCTATTTCAACATGGCTTTATGCAATATTATCAACCTGCTTACCCCGGAACTGGTCATTTTAGGCGGGGGCGTATCGAATGCCGGGGATATACTCCTGGGCCTCATTACAAGGGGCGTGGAGGGAAAAACAATCGCAAAACCACGGTTCGAGCTGTCGGAAATGAAGAACAGTGCCAGTATTGTAGGCGCTCTTCACTACCTGATCAATTCAACGGATTACCTGGATGAATTGTAGGAAAGTCATTTCGATCCGGAAGCCTCTATGTTTTTTAGAAAAACGTTAGAGGGACAGCATACCGATTACTGAAAAAGTTTGCATTTTGGTTCAACGACTGCTGCGTCAGCTTCAGACGTCGTGATGCCGCTAAACCTGACGGCAGGCGGAAGGCGGATCTGAAGTTCGGATACTTCCATCCCTGCTCTTCCTTTCCTCTGTCGGATATAGAAGTATCCATTCCACTACATCCACGACAAGGAGGTGGATATTAGCCTGCCGATCTAATACAATGAAGTAAAGGTGAGGATGTTGTGATCGGTTTTTTCAATGATCTTTTCAGTCAATCCCTTATCGATTTTCCGGTAGTCCTGTTGAGGCTTACCATCAGCACGGTCATAGGCGGCGTTATCGGTTTCGAACGTGAAATCCGGGACCATCCCGCGGGATTTCGTACCCATATTCTTATAAGTATCGGATCGACCCTTCTCATGCTTCTTTCGATTTATATTCCCCAGACTTACCAGCAGTTCCAAAACGGAGATCCCAGCAGGATCGCAGCCCAGGTTGTTACCGGTATCGGTTTCCTCGGGGCCGGGGCTATTTTAAGGCTGGGAGTAAATGTGAGAGGCCTCACTACTGCGGCTTCCATCTGGGTGGTTGCGGGGATCGGGCTGGCAATCGGTGGAGGTATGTACCTGGCCGCCGTCACTGCCGCAGTATTCACCCTCCTTGCCCTGGTATTTCTGGATGTTGTGAAAAAACATTTGACACGGCACCGGTCTTTTAAATTCATCAAGATTTTCATGAAAACGGACCAGATGCAGACAAAAGAAATATATTCCATATTCAGGAGTTTCAGTATCCAGATCAAGTCCGCCGATATATCCCAGTCGTTTGAGAACCGGACGGTGAACATGGAGCTATTCGTAAAAATACCGGAAAAGGTGGAGATACAAAACCTGTATAACCGGCTGAAATCGATCGACGGACTGATAAAAGTTACCATGCGCCAGGACATCTGATACCGCCTTTTACGGATCGATGTTCGGCTCATGCCTGTTTGATAATCGATATGTCCTGAGGCCGTACCGCGAAACGCACACGTGAACCCTCGGCTACATCCATGTCATGATAAGATTCCGAGGTGAATTCAAGATGCCACTGTCTGCCCGCAGCTTCTATGTACAGAGATGTGTGGTGTCCCAGGGTGATTGCTTCGATAATAGTACCTTCGAAAACATTTAGGGCCAGTTCGCTGTCCAGTGGTATCTCTTCGTACAGCAGTTTCAAATTGCTGGGAGGTATAAATACCACGGCCTCCCCGGAATGTAAGGCACTGCTTTCCAGGCTGAGATATCCTTCCTTCCAGGACAGACGGATTCCGCCTTTTTTCTGAACAATCTTCCCCTCGATAATAGTTCCCCACCCGATGGCGTGCCAGGAATCGCTTGCGTATGCCCCTTTCCACAAATGCTCTACCGGCGTCTTTCCGGTGAGTTTCCCTTCTTTCATAAAAAAAACGGTATTCCCCATGGCGCTCACGTCCTCCATGTAATGTGTTACATAAAGCATGGGAATGCCTGTTTCCCGGTGCAGCTTTTTCAGTTCCCGTCTCATGTTCCGGCGCAGTGGTGCGTCCAGGGCGCTGAAGGGTTCATCCAGGAGGAGCAGGTCCGGGTGCGGCGCCAATGCGCGGGCAAGGGCTGTCCTCTGCTTCTGGCCGCCGGAGAGCTGGGAAGGATACCTCTCTTCCAGACCGCCTAAGTGCATCTTTTCAAGCCAGGTGGCTGCTTCCTTTTTTCGTCCTTTTGGCATTCCGTACCCGATATTTTCCAGAACATTCAGGTGAGGGAACAGTGCGAGATCCTGAAATACCAGCCCGATGTTCCTTTCCGATGGTTTTTTATATACACGGGTCTCTGTGTTAAGGAGAATTCTGCCGCTTAAGGAAATAGTCCCTGAATCAGGTTTAACGAGCCCCGCGATAATCCGGAGAGAGAGGCTTTTCCCGGCCCCGCTGGGACCGAAGAGAACACCTATTTCCCTTTTCAGGGAGAGAGTGATATCCATGTGGAATGTATCATACGAATGCTGAAATACCGCTTCAAGCAACCCGGTTGTGCCTCCCTTCCTCCATTCTTCGTACCATGTAGAGGCTGAGAAACCCTAGAGCAATCAGGATGACCGCCGCCAGGTGGGCCCGGGCAAACCGTAAGGATTCCATCTGGCTGTAGATGAAAAGGGGCAGGGTCTGGGTCCTGCCGGGAATATTGCCGGCGATCATGAAGGTGACTCCGAAGTCTCCCAATGCGCGGGCTGAAGCGATGGTAAGTCCCACGACAAGGGACCTTCTGCTCAAGGGGAGGGTGACATTGAGGAACACCTTCCATTCTCCGTCTCCTAAAGTACGTGCCGCTTCTTCAAGTTCCCCGGGGACACCGGAAAAGCCCGCCCTGACGGACTGAACCATCAGCGGGAGGGACGAAGCCAGGGCCGCCACGGCTGCACCCGGGAAGGAGAAGAGGATGCCGGCGTCCTTTAACAGCGGGGTGTTTCCGAAAAAGATGAGAAGATAAAGCCCTACCACTGAAGGGGGGAGAACGACAGGCAGCATGATGAAGAGCGATACCAGTTCCCGTCCGGGGAACCGTTTTTTCGCCAGGAGCCAGCCCAGGGCAGATCCCAATAACAGGAGGAGCGGAATATCCACAGCGAGCACTTTAAAACTGATAAGAAGTGCTTGAATCATTTATCCGGTATCTGCCTAAGTCCCCATTTTTTCCAGACCGGTTTTGTTCGTGGAGAACGTATATACTTCCAGAACTTCTCCGCCGTTCTTCCCGCCTTTGGGGACAGCCCGCCTGCATGAGCAATCGTGCCGTCGTAGTAGACATGGTACTTTTCGCCGGCCTGCAGGGCGGTAGTCAGAGAAATGAATGCAGCCTCAGCCGGACCGTGGGTGACCGTAAGAACCGCCTGGGGGATGTTGCGTACAAACATCAGGTTCCCTGCTGATTCAAGTCTCTGCCAGAGTCCCAGTTCGGAAAAATAATTCCGGGCAAGAAGGCCCGTCGCAGCAGCTTCGGGCTCCGGAACTGCGATGATGGTCCCGGCCAGGTTCTGTATATCAGGCAGCTTCTTTTTTCCGCTCCACAGGACAAGGTACCCATAGGCGAATATCTCACTATCTGTAATTCCTTTCTGTTCTTCCAGCCATGCCGGCCACCTGTTCTCAGCGGCAAGAAAAAGGTCATACGGCGCGCCCATCGCCATCTGCCTGGAAAGGGCACCGGTCTGGCCCGGCAGAATATCGATTTTCTCCCCGGTTGTACGGGTAAAACTCTCCGCCAGTTCCTCTATGCAGGGGGCAATGGCGAACGAGACTGCTACGGTGTCCCCATGGATTATACAGGGAAAAAGTATGGTTGCCGGTGTAACGAGAAACAAAACTAACGTTGTTCTTCTAAAGATTGTGTTCATAAGGGTTGAGCAGTCCTCTCCGGTACAGTAACCAAAGAATGTAAATAGGGCAAGCATACGATTATACGAAGAAGATGGAGTACAGTATGAAGCTGCCGGAAGTCCAATCCGGTGTTTACCTACAGTTGAGGGAGACTCTTTCTCTTACCCTGAATGAGTTCTTGTGCCTTTCGATCCTGCAGCAGCTCAAGACAGGGTCGTGTTCAAAGAAAAGTATCCAGTTCTCTTCCGCAGCCCGGCTTAAGATCCGTTCCTTTTCCTCCAGGGTAACCAGGGGCCGAAGGTCGTAGGACATGATCCACGGCGGGGAGAGGTGGCTGTGTAGAGGAATAAGGTCCCCTGCAAAGAGAAACTTCTCCCCGTTTCCATGGATCAGGGGAAGCTGCATGCCCGGCGTGTGGCCGTCACATACGAGGATCTCTATACCGGGAAAAAGTTCCCCCGGGCCGTCCGACAGATTGAGCCTGCCCGCATCCGTAAGAGGCAGGAACTGCTCCCTCTTATAGCTGGACCTGTCCCTGCCTGAAGGAGCCATCGCCCACTGGAACTGCTTTTTCTGCACATGGTAGACCGCGTTAGGGAACGCCGGGATGAAACCGCCGTTACCGTCCTGCCTGACGGCACCGCCTGCATGATCGAAATGAAGGTGGGTAAGGATTACATCGGTAATATCTTTATGGGAAAGACCGGATTGTGACAGAAGCGTCCCCATGCTGAATTCGCTGTTATCCATGGCATAGATAGACTTCATTTTATCGTTTACGTATTCGCAGTTCCCCGCATCCACGAGAATGTTTTTCTTTCCCCTCCGGACAAGGACCAGGTTAGTGCACAGGAGTATTCGGTTCTTCTCATCCGCAGGGTGTATTTTTTCCCATAACACTTTCGGCACCACCCCGAACATGGCGCCGCCGTCCAGGCGGAAGAGCCCTGATTTTCCAGCATATACATCGCTCGTTCCGATTTTCATCTCCGACTACCTCAGGATAACTATAACAGGAAAAACCGGCAGGAGTCTCCCCCGTTGTGTAGTGTAACCGGCTCACACGTAGAATCCCTGTGGCCAAGACCTGATCTTTTCGGTATTATGCATGCATGGATATTTTCAGAACATGCATCGAATGGCAGGAACAGGGAAAGGATTTCGTCCTTGTTACGGTAACCGAGACCGAAGGAAGCGGTCCCGGGAGAAGGGGATTCAAGCTCCTGGTTTCAGAAGAGGGAGAGCTCACCGGCACCGTGGGAGGGGGCGCCCTGGAATATAATACGGTTGAAAAAGCGAAGGAGATTCTTGCGGAGCGAAAGGTGAGTGAGTATCACACCTTCGACCTTGCCGAGATAGGCATGAGCTGCGGAGGACGGACAGGACTCTTCTTCGAGTACCGGCCGTCGAAAAAACAGTTCGTCCTCTTCGGCGGCGGGCACATCGGCAGGGCGATCACCCCTGTCCTGGAGTCCCTGGGATACCAGGTGACGATCTTCGACAGCAGGGAAAGTGTTAAAGAGTTCGCGAATCCGGATACAGGAAGACAGGTGATCATCAACCCTTACGGTGATATCTCCCCGGACAAAGACCGGGTCCTTTCAGCCGGCAGGTGCCTCATCTTTACCCACGGGCATGACGGCGACTTCGATGTGTTAAGGCAGCTTCTCCGGTTGCCCGGGGACTTCACCTATATCGGGATGATCGGTTCGAAAAGAAAGGTGAAGACCCTCTTCGACCGGCTTAAAAAAGAGGATATCGAAGTACCCCAATACGTGTACGCCCCGGTAGGACTGAACATCTGCGGGAACACACCGGCGGAAATAGCAGTAGCCATCGCCGCGGAGATCATCGCTGTCCATAACAGCGTGGAAATTCCAGGCATGCGGCTGGGTTAACCCTGCGGGCTCCCTCCTATCCGGCTGAAACGGTGATCACCTCATCATCATTGGATGAAATAATTGTTGCTCCCGGGGGAACGACCAGGAAATCATCGTCCCACTCCCCGCTGCATAACCGGTTGAGGAGGGACATGCTTCCGTTTTCCACGTGGAAGTTCCACCCTTTTTTCCCGGCAAATTTCCTGCTGACACGGATATACGGTTCTTCATCACAGAGGTTCATTCTCAGGTAGAGCAGGTCCGTGTAGTTTTTTTCCAGGTTGTACAGTGTGTCCATCAGGTAGCGGGCGTTTTCCTCACCGTATTGTTCTACCAGTTCCTGTTCGGATTGTGCCATCCCGAGGTTTGCCATGATTCCCTGCCGGCCGTATGCCGGGATTTGATATTCACCTTCTTTCAGGTCCCGCTCCACCCAGCCTGTAGTGTGATAAAAGGTGCCGGGATGGGCGAAAAAATACTCTTTAAAGCGCTGCCTGCTTCCAAAAAAGATGGTTATACAATCGTGGGTCCTGGGGATTACCAGGGGTATATCCCGGGCCTGTATTCCCACAAGGCCGTCGTTGCACCTGCCGTACCCGAGAAGGACAGCGTCGTACTCTTTGTCCGGCTTAACCTCATCTATCGCATCCTGCACATGACTCACCATGTCCTTCGTTTCCAGGTCATGAAGCCCTTTCTGCAGAAACTGAAGGTCGATCCGGTGATGAGATGTTGCAGCGAGGTAACACGCCTCCCGGTAGAACACTTCGCAGGCGATCAATTTGAACTTCCTACTCTTCATTGCCCGGGCATTGTACACGGTTCCTGTATATTCTGCGAGATGTTACCGGTGAGTATCACGGAAGTACGGCTGTAATATCATCATTATTCAGGCGTTGCATCGGACCCATATATCAACCGATCTTTTTCCTTGACAACCGGGTAAACAAACTTTATTCTACAACACGTATGATGAGCATACGTGTTTTTTGCAGAGGGAAAAACGCCGTGAGTATTCAATTGAAATGCTATGCATGAAAGGAGGACAAAATGCATAAGAAGATAAAGGCTGTGAGCATGTCGGCTGTATTTCTGCTGGCCGCGGTGATGATGTTCGCCGGAGGCAAACAGGAAGTCCCTGCTGAAACGGAACCCCAGGTTCCCACGGCTCTTCGTTTCCCAATGGTGTATCTTGATGTTATGGAATCCCCATGGAACAATTCCATGGAGCAGGCTCTCCGGGTGATTAAAGCTGAAAAGCCCCACGGTCTGGACATATCCTGGGAAACGGTTGAGAACGCAGGGTTTGTCGATATTGAACGGATATTGAGAGAATTCGCCGTATCCGGGAAGTACGAGATTATCTGGGCCCATAGTACCTATGCCGACGCAGTGGAAAGGCTGAATGAAGAATTCCCTGATATCCTTTGGGTTATCACCGGCGGCGGTAACCGGTATGTAGCGGATAACGTGTACTGGCTGGAAATGTACTACCACGAAGCTACGTACCTGATGGGCATCATTGCCGGTATGATGACGGAAACGGATATCATTGGAGCAGTCGGAGGATTTCCCTATCCCAATGTAAATCTTACGATAAATGGTTTTTTCGAAGGAGCACAATCGGTAAACCCGAATCTGAAGTTTAAAGTTTCTTTTATAGAAAGCTGGTTTGATCCTCCCAAGGCGAAGGAAGCCGCACTTGCCCAGATATCAGCCGGGGCTGATTTAATTTTTGCAGAGCGGTACGGGGTGTTCGAGGGGGCAAAGGAAAAAGGTGTTTTGGCCTTCGGACATGCTCTGGATCAGAACGAACTCGCCCCGGATGTAGTAATAACCAGTTCCCTCGCCAACTGGGAGCCTTATCTCCGGTACATCATTGATGAGTGGTGGAACTGGAAAACAACCGGAGTGAAATATAAGTCACCGAAAGAGCAGCCTGTTTATTTCCTTCTGAACAATGGCGGTCCAGACATAGCGCCGTACCATGGATTCGAGGATAAACTTCCTCAGGAAGTTATAGATGCTGTGGCGGAAGCACGGCAGAAAATAATCGACGGCGACCTTGTCGTTCCTATCATTGAGGAACCCCCCAGGGCGCAGTAAATCCGGTCGGGAGAAAACAGAGTAACATTTCACAAGAACGCCTGCAGCTCCAATCTGCGGGCGTTTTTATATATGTGCGCCCGGCAGGGGCGCACCTACTTGGAGGTGAAAGTCCTCTACAGGCCCGGCAAGGGGAACTGTTAGCTGGACGGCAAGGGTGTCAGGGGTGACCCTGAATCTGAAGGAAGCCGCAGGCAAAACGCTACCTCGACGAACAGAAATTGCATATGAGGCATGATGACTGGATGAGAAGGCAT
>JAJSAL010000028.1 GCA_024274705.1 Spirochaetota bacterium | reverse complement strand
GCGGTTAAAGAGTAGTGTTTCCGGAGGCGGTTCTCCGGGCTGATCCGGTTGGTCCTTTCCACCAGCCCGCGTTTTTCAAGACTCCGGAGAAGTTTGTAGATGGACGACATGGAGAGCCCGGTCCAGGACCGCATGTCCCGGTACTCTACTTCCTGTTCGACCTGGTATGGGTACATCGGCTTTTCCGAGAGCAGTCCAAGTAGAGCGGCCTCGGAGTTGGATAATGTCAAAGAAATTGCTTCGCCAGCCGGGAACACAGCTTTTATGATTGCATCGCATTGTCCAAGCATGAAAGCTGTATCAGAAGATATTGTCCTGGACTGACGAAACTGTATGTGTGTATATATATTGGACATTGCTTACAATAGTTGTCACAAAGTGTGTCAATTATTCTGTCACTTGCATTGCGTACCCGGCAGCGCCCATCACCCCGGCATTTTCACCAAGGGTTCCGGCGGCGATCCTGCAGGATTTCCTGCTCGCCTCGAGGGAGAGGGAGGGAAGATGCTTTTCGATACCCGGCAGGATAAGATCCCCGGACTGCATAACGCCGCCGGTGAATACGATTGTATCCGGTACCAGGAGATTCATCACCATGCCTACAGCCCGGGCGAGCATCCGGCTCGAGATGTCGTGGACTTCCATGGCAAGAGGGTCCCCCTTCCGGGCATACTCATATATGAGTTCCGGTGAGACCCTTTCCGGCTGTGTCCGGACCAGAACCGAGAGGTCCCCCGGATGAGAGACCGCCTTTTCCCGGGCAAGCCGGAGGATGCCTAAAGCCGACGAATAGAGCTCCAGGCATCCGTACTGCCCGCACTTGCAGGGAGGACCTTCGGGCTCCACGCTTATATGCCCTATTTCAGCTGCCAGCCCGGAAGTGCCTGTGTACAGGGACCCGTCAATGACGATACCACCGCCGATTCCGGACCCGATGGAGATACACATCATATTCTCCACGTCTTGTGCCGCTCCAAACCTGTATTCGCCGTAGGCCGTGAGGGTGACATCATTCAAAACACAGAGGGGTTCACCGAATCGGCTTACAAGGATCTTCTTAAGAGGCGTTCCCTGCCACCCCTTGATGTTTACCGCAGCACCGTACACCGTTCCCTGTTCATCGATCAGCCCGGGTGTGCCTACGCAGATCGCACCGGGTGTTCCCGGATCCGGTTGTTCCGCGATTTCATCCTCGATGGCCCTCGTTATCGCATCCAGCACCGCCTCCCTCCCCTCGGAGGAAGGGGTGGCGATCCGTTTTACTTCACCCCGGTTTTGCCTGCTGTTCATAGTTACTATTTTAATATAACTTGCCCCGAGATCGAGACCGATGACGTAACCGTCCACTATTCCACTCCTGTGATTCTGTATCCGAAAATGCGCTTCCAGTTCAGATCATGAAAGGTATTGTCCTTGTGAAATCCCTGGATCTCGAAAAGGCGTTCCAGGAACATGCACCCCGCCCCCCGGGCAACATCGTACTCACTGAAGTCGGCGGGCTGGAAAAGACGCCGCTGTTCTTCCATCCCGATGAACCTGTCCTTGAGGGCCGTGCCCAGGATGTGCATGATCTCCTCATACCGGGGACCGAAATCTCCACCGATGTAGACCCGGCCGGGATTCAGAACCGAAACCATCACAGAGAGGTTGCTGCAGATTTCCTCCACGATGGTCTTGAAAATTTCAGGAGATACAGGGACGGCGCCGGGACCGGCCGGGGTCCACGAAATCTGCTCCGGGTTTCCTTTTTTCCACAGAAAACTCCTGAACTCCCCGGAAGAATAGCTCTCTCCGTAATAGACCGATCTGCTTATAACGATTCCCATACCGATGCCGAGACGCCTTCCTCTCTGTCTGCCCTCCCCGGAATGGGTAAACGTGGGAAGGAGGAAAACGAAATTGTCCGGCCCTTCCTTCTTGTGGGCCACCAGTTCCCCCCAGGCACAGCAGTTGGCGTCGTTGTCCAGAATCACCGGTACAGGAATTCGGTCCTTTATACGTATAAAAAAATTATAATCATACGTATCAAAAACCGCCGATTCTATTATTGTTCCCGTGTATGGATTGATATATCCCGAGAGGCCGCAGCCGATACCAACCAGGGGTGTTCCCGCTCCTGCAATCATCTGCCGGCTTTTCTCGTAGAGGAGGAAAAACCTATCCGCAATATCCAGCCCCGATTCGCCTGGGATATCGACCTCTTCCTCGGTAAGTAGATTTCCTTGGAAATCCATCAGACTTATCCTGCCCCTGGCGTGCCGGATTTCCATCCCCATCACACAGCCGTAATCCTTGTTTATACCGAGGAACACCGGTTTCCTGCCCCCTTTCGGTGCAGCGTTCCCTTCGGCCTTTTCGATGACGATACCCTCTCCGATCAGGGGATTAACAATGGAAGTAATGGTAGACCTGTTGAGCCCTAAGGTTTCGGCGATATCCACCCGGCTCAAGAGCTCCTGTTCCCGGAGCAGCTTAAGAACCAGGGAGCGGTTGGTGTCTTTCTGTGCACTCTTGGTCTGGCCCTGCATCCGGTTCCCCAGTTACAGGTTTTCCGTGTGTTTTTTAAGTTCCCGGGAGTGGGAGAGGAACTCATCCAGGGACATACTACGCAGAAACACGAATCCCCGGGTAGCCCGCATCAGGGCGCTGTCGTGTTCATAAAAGAAGTCCTGCCCTAAGGCGGTCTTGAGCATCGTGTACTGCTGAACCTGGATTTTCTGGGACAGTTCAGGAAAGGGGCCGTCGTGTTCATAGCTGGGAAACGAGGCGTTTTTCTGGGAGATGTAGGTGTTCATGAAGGATTGTTCCTGAAGGGTGAACATGTTCAGGGAGACCGGTACGAATACATTCGCTTCAGAGGGGTGGAACCTGAACCACACGTTACGGTATCCTAACACTTCGACTTCGGTGCCGCTCTCGTCCCTGTAGATTTTAAGAGCTTCCGAAATGGCCTGGAGTACTTTGTAGTGGGTGTCGGGACCGCTGGCTTCCGGGTCCAGGGCCACGGTTACCACATCGGGCTTAACCTTACGGACAAGATCGAGGATCGGCTTCACATCCCTGGAAACAGTAGGTTCTTCCGTGAAAATTTCTCCTGTGTAGAATCCGAGGCGGAGATTGTCGATGCTGAACGAGTCCCATCCGAAATATCCCCACAGACAGGCAGACTCCCACTCCCGGCACATACCTTTCAGTTTCTGGATATAGGCCAGGTCCTTTTTCCCGGGATACTGGGTCTCGAAATAATTGACCAGCTCCTTCACACGGTCCCGTATATTATCCACATCCTGTTCGTCATAGATCTCGATGAGGTCCCTTAAAAACCTGCGGAGCATGCCTTCTTCTTTGAGTTCTTCGGATTTGATGGTTACACCGTCCAGGTAGGTCCAGGTGTCCCGGTCTTTGACCTCGCTGTTATCGGGATCGAAATATCCGGATTCCATCCTTTCCCTGAAACCGTACCGGTTGGTAGTAAGTTCCTTCAGCATCTTCCTGCAGATGTCCAGCATGTACGCATTGGTTACCGCGGTGAATCCGCTGGTGAGGGTCACAAAATGATGATGATCGCTGTGCTCCCGGATATGACGGACAACATAAGGCATGTATCCCAGCATGATATCGTCGTGATGGGGTTCCGTGTGGAGAAACCGGGTACCTGTCTGAACCTCGATTCCTCTCCGGATTTTTTCTTTCAGCCTCTCTGTAACCAGGGTGTTGAGCTCATTCACCGGTTTTCCCGACTTGGCCAGAATCATTTTCCCGAACGCGGACCCTTCATATTCTTTCCTGCTTAAGTTTTCGATCTGGATATTGTTCCTGACGGAGATGTCGATAACGGTCTTTTCGATATCCCGAAGACCTAAGTCCCTCCGGGAGAAGATTCCGATCTGCCGCGCCTCCAGGAGTTTGGCAGCCCCGGACGTTAGATAGAACCGTGCGCCTGGCAGCTCCTGCAAGCTGGTTGCCGGATAGAGAATGTTCCTTTCGCGGGTAACCGCGTCTGCAATGATCTTCGCCTTTGCTTCTCCCGCGGCCATGATGATGGCCGTACCCCCCGGGTTACAGGTGATGGTTGAAAGCCCGATGGTGATGACCAGCCGTTTCCTGGCGACTTCGATACCCCCCAGGTCGGACGCTGCGGCAGCCTGGGTCTCGTAATTGATCGGCGAGAGCCGTGTGGTGGAATATAGATCGGAACCGCGGATGTTGAACCCGATGTGTCCGTCGGGCCCGATGCCCCCCAGGAAGAAGCCGATGCCTCCTAAGTCACGGATCTTTTTTTCGTAGTCACAGCACCAGGCATCCACATCCTCGATCACTTTTTTCTGAAGCTGTTCCCGTTCGTTTGCCGGGTTTCTGTACCGGAGTGAGAGATCCACTCCTTCATCTTCCCAGATATCTTCCAGTTCCATACCTTCCGGTACCCCGATCTTTTCACAATCGATGAAGAGCGCCTTTGACGAATCGAAACCGAACCCTTCGATATAGTACCTGTTTACATAGTGATGGAAGCTGTTGGTATGATGAGGATTCATGGGATAGAACTCATCGATCTGTACAAAGGTGAGGGCACCCATATCCGGCCTGCTGCCTGTATCGATGTGCCATTCCTCCAGTTCCTGCTGGACTGTTTTATCGTTCCAGGAATCGAGATACCGCAGCATTTCCGAGATGAAGTGTTCCGGGGTCTTCCCGGTTGGCAGGGACACCACGCCTTCCGGGTTATCCTGGGCCCACTCTAAAAACCGTAAAGCCGCCAGTTTCCCCAGCATGGGGAAATTATCCACTACGATGACAGGGACTTTTTCTTCCGGAGTGTACTGTGCCTTTCTTCTGCTTTTTTCGACGAGTACCTGCTCCACCTTTGACAGCTTGACCACTTCTGTTCTCCTATAGGTATGTTCGTTTAATGAATCAACTAAAATGATAGGGGCCGGAAAGGAAAAAGTCAAGAGAAGGCGTGCTCTAAGGTCTGAATGAGTTAAGCTTCAGGTCTTTGATGGGTTTGAAGTGTTTGGTATTGCTTGAGCAGAGTGTCATGTATTTCTCAGTCGCAGTGGCTGCAATGATTGCATCTCCCGCTCTTAATCCATGTGACAAAGAATACTCTTCTATATAGATTGCGGCCCTGTGTCCGATATTCTCCGAAAGGGGGATTACATGGAAAGCAAAATCATTCAGGAACGCTTTTGTGTAGTCATGTTGTTTTTTGTCCTGTGCGCACTGAAGAAGCTCCATGTATGATTGCACGGAAAGAAGACGCTCACCTTCTTTCTCAATCAATCTTGCAGCTTTGACGTTACCTTTTTGTATCCAGATAAAAATATCAGTATCAAAGATCATTGAATCGGCCTCCCCTTATTCTGTCCATCTGCTCGTCAACCGATTATTTAGTCTTGATCATATTGAAAAAAGCATGCTCCGTAACTTTTCCTGATGCAGCCTGTATTTGGGAGGTTATTATCCCTTTGACTTTGCCATGATATAGAATGGTAACGTCTTCATTGCGATCCAGTGCTTTCAAAACAGCGTTCATTTTATACCTTAAATCAATGATTGATGCCTTCATAATATCCTCCAATATGCATACTATTACTATACATATTATAGAGGGTTATGTCAAACTTGCCAACGTGAATTTCTATGGTATACTCTCAGTATGAAAAAGGCTGTAACATTGATAACGGGCGTTTGTCTCGTACTTCTCTTTCCCCTCTCTCTTTCCGCGGAATGGAAGGAACTCCAGGTGCTGACAGGAGAGAGCGTGTGGGCCAGTTCCGAGCTTACCGAGATGGTCCGGGGAGAGGAGATAGTCTATTCCGCAGAGAACCTGTTTGATGGAGATCCTGCTACCTGCTGGGCGGAAGGGGCTGCCGGTTCCGGTATCGGCGAAAGTATCCTTATCCTGGCGGACAGGACGGTGAATGCGTTGTCCACGGTCAACGGTTTCGCCCGGTCGGAAAACCTGTTCCGGAAGAACGGGCGGGTCAAAGAGCTGCAGGTTTCTCTTGTAGCCGCCTTTACCGCTCCGGGCCTGGTGTCGGAGACTGACTACCTGCTCTATTTTTCCGTGGAAAGTGAAAGGAAACCGGTCTTAACCCTGGAAGATACGATGACCGGGCAGTCTTTTACGTTCCCTTTCTCCCGGGAAGAACAGGAGCTGTTTCTCGACACGGCCCTGGAACAATTCAAAACCGGGTATCCCATGTTCTACGATGCTATAACCGGCGAACTGGGTGATCCGGTGGAGGATGATCTCGTTCTGGCCGCCTACTCGATGTTTTGCATCCGGCTGGAAATTACCGATGTGTTTCCGGGATCGAAGTACGAGGATACCTGTTTGAGCGAGGTTGCCCTTCTGCTGGAATAACGGCCCGACTACCGGTACGTACTTGCCCACCTGCCGATATTACAGAACCCGACACGACGGTAAATCGATCCGGCCCCAGGGTTGTAAAAGTTTCAATCCCCGGGTTCCTCCAGCAGACCGGTTTCGATAATCTGTTCTGCTTCAGGATCAACAAAAAAGGTCTTAACCTTGAAACCCGGAATGTAGAGTTCTTTTTTCACGTTCAACCCGGGAAACCGTATGCAGCAGTTTGCCCCATCCCCGGTAGTTTCAAAAACCCGGATAATATACCCGTTGCGGTTCCCGGCCTTTTTAAAAGCAGTGCATATAACGGTGTTCGGTTCGAGGGTGAACACGGGAGTATTCCCCACATGTCCGGAAACGGCCTGTTCGGTTCCCGGAGGAAAAGCTGAGAGAATAAAAGGCGCCTCGTTTTTTATCTGGGCCGTTCTCGATACTGAGGAACGGATGTCATCCGTATTTCCCCCATCGAACCAGAAGGTAAACCGGTGTACCCCCTGATCGATCCTGGGATTGAACCTTTTTTCCAATACAAAGGGTTTCGTCCCAATGGGGAGAGCCGCATATGCCGGGGATCTTACAAGAGAAAAACTGACCTCCTTTCCGGAAAAATCGAGGGCGTAAATCCCGTTGTTCACACAGATGAGAGCCCGGTCTTCGGTTTCTGTTACCGCCATGGCCCATTTCTGGAACACCTGTTCACTCCTGTCCCCTGGAACTTCCTCGGAGCCGAAAATCCGCTCAACTGTCAGGTTCCATGTATGTTTTGTGTTCAGCGGAACCTTAAGTTTACAAAACCTGTCCTTTTCGTTCCAGTATATCCTCATATCCAGCCGAAGTTCAGTTCCCGTTTTCGGAATCGCGTACCGCTGGCACACCGCAGAATCGTTGTAGGAAAAGAGAGCTTCAACCACAGTTCGCACCGGACCGGCTTCGATGATACGGACCGGCTTTAGAGGTTCGGTTCCGGAAAACCCGGCAAACAGTGCCGCTTCTTCGGGATTCATAAGCCGGAAGACACCGAGAACCTTGCTGAAACTGTGTACCAAAGATCCCCAGGGGTCGGCATTGTCTTCCCGCACCTCCGGCAGAAATGCCCCGGGAGCCGTGAGGGATGCTCCGTGGATACAATACTCATCCACCAGGCCGGTCTGACAGTTGATGACAACCCTGAGGTCGTCAGTTGTGATTATGATATCCTGTTTCTCTTCCGCCGGCGGAGCAGC
The DNA here is from genome assembly GCA_024274705.1 of Spirochaetota bacterium. Taxonomy (GTDB): domain Bacteria; phylum Spirochaetota; class Spirochaetia; order SPDA01; family JAJSAL01; genus JAJSAL01. The sequence goes on along the minus strand of JAJSAL010000028.1, from coordinate 8,211 downwards.
ATCATCCCGCATTCGTCTTTCAGGAAAGCAGGAGAATACCGACATGGATGAAGGGGGCAGGGAAGCATGGAAGGAAACTTTTTTCCTCCAGTCGAGATTGAGGTTGGAAGATTCCTTTTCCACCTGGCAGGGGATGTCTTTTCCTTCAGAAGTCATACGGATAAGGGTGATCTCTTCCGTCCAGTTCTGATCAGGCAGATTGAACTCGCACTCGAATACACCTGGAACCGGGTACGGATGGGGGTTGTAACAGAATACGGGGATCGATTCCGGCACTGCCGGTTTCTGCAGCCGCAACAAGTTGAAAAACACTCTTGCCCGTTCTCTCCTCACAATTTCAATCCCGTGATCGAGCAGTTGATGGCCGTATTCTTCAACCTCCTCGGTCGCGGAGCCGGGAAGGATATCGTGAAATTCCGAAAGGAGGAGGTCATAACAGGCTTCCTCGATATTGTTCTGTTCGGATGTGAACGATGTAATTCCCTGTATTTCACTTTCACAGCTCATTTTTTCGGTTGAATAGAGAAGATTCTCAAGAAGCCTGTGTTTCTGTTTCAGCCGGATCATGGAGGTATAGCAGCCTGCAGCCCAGGGGGTAAGGTTTTTATCCACTTTCGGAGGATTCTTAGTGAATTCAACCTCTCCGAAGTACTCTTCCGGTGTTCCGTGAAGGATGGTATATCCTGTTTCTTCTTCCTGCAGCGCAGTGATGGCTTCCAAATCCACCTTTGACGGTCCTCCTCCATGATTTCCTATTCCCCAGAGAACAAGACCGGTCTCCTCGCCCCAGTGCTTGTCGATCCAGTCCTCAATCTTCTTCCGCGCTTCTCCCCGAAGGGAAAGGTAATGGTTAAACCCCCGGTTCACCGCTATTTTCGACCCGTCGTACCCTTCCCATATAAAATCGTCCGAGGGAAGGGGACAGTCTTCCTGAAAAGGGCGGCAGAAAAGGTATGATGTATATCCGCCTTGCACCAGCAGTTGTACGAGACCCCTGTTGTGGCCGAAGGAATCGAAGTTGATAGCTGTTTCAGGTCGTGCGCCGAATTTTTCGGTAAAATAACGCCGTCCTTTCAAGATCTGCCGGACCATGCTCTCTCCCGAGGGCATGTTGCAGTCCGGCTGAAGGAACCACCCCCCCATGATGTGCCATTTTCCTTTTGTAACGAGATCCTGAATTCGCCTGAAAAGATGAGGATCGTATTCTTCTATCCAGCTGTACAGGATCGATTCGTTGTGGTTGAACACGAGCCCATCCCATGTGTCGCAAAAATCCGCTGCGGTCCTGAAGGTGCTTAACACCTCCGCCACTCCCTCTTCCCATTCCCAGAGCCATACAGGGTCAATATGTGCATTACATACCAGGATTATTTTTTTCATTTATATATCCCGTAAGAATCTGCCGTACGGTACATGGTCAACGCGTTTTCCCGCGGAATTGCATTCACCAGGGTGTTGCACGTGCTTACAATATATCCCCCTCCGGGAGCTGCCGTATCGATCGTTGCCTTCACAGTATCCTCCACGTTCCCCGGTGTTCCCCGGGTCATCACATAATCCAGGTCGATATTTCCCATCAGGCAGAGAATGTCTCCATACTCTTTTTTAATCAGGCCTATATCCATTCCTGCCGAAGGCTGCAGGGAATGGAGTCCGTCAAAACCACACTCTACAATCTTTTCCATTACCTTGTTCAAATCGCCGTCGGAATGAAAGAAAACGGGAACATCCCTGTGTTTTTTTATCTTCTCAACAGCCTCTTTGTAACGGGGATACACGATTTCATTCATGATATCCGGAGGCAGAAAAACCCCCGTATTAAATGCAATATCATCCGCTATAAGGATACCATCCGCCCCGCTGTCGAGGAAGAGCTCCGCCTTAGCGGTCTCAAACTCCATAACTTTTTCCCCGAGAATTCCGATTTCTTTTGTATTCGTAAGAGCGTAGATCATGAAATCTTCCATCCCGAAAGCCTCGTCGAGCATGCTTACAGGACCGCCGATTTGTCCGAAGACAAACCATTCCGTCGCCTGCCGAAACTGCCGGATAATCTCACCCGAAACCTTATTAATATCCGGAATCGGGTAGGACGCGGCGAGACGTATATCCGAAAGCGGAGGCTTTACCAGGTGCCTGCTTATTCCGCTGTAAATAAACTCATCCCCGTAGATACCCTTGAAAACCGGGTATCCCTTTTCGTTCCTGCCGGTTTCTTCCACCGGCCAGTCTCCCAGGTTTATCAGGTCGATGGAGAGGAGTTCCCTCACCCTTTTGTCACGCTGGAAATGCTGATAGCAATCCGGATACCCGGCATGGAGCAGCCTGTTTGCGATACCGGCTTCAATACACAGCTCACCCTTGGGCACCTTGTCCGGTTCTTTCTGCCCGATTGTACATAGTACCCGTTCACGTCCCGTCATCCTCGCGACCTCCCCTCCCGGATCATGGCCCACAGGTTTTCCTCGCGTGTCTCCCTGCCCACCTGGTCGCCGGTACCTATAATGAATCTTTTGGAACCACGAAAGGCCTCCTTGATTTCCCTCACTTCCCTTTGAACATCTTTCTGTGAACCCTGGATGAGGGTTTTTACGGTATGAACATTACCGTTCATGGTTACCCTGTCCCGCAAGTGCCTGCGGACCTCTGTGAGGCCGGCTGCACCCTCTATATCTCCCCCCGGAGGCCGCTCAAAAGGGCAGACACAATCAACGCCTGTTTCCACGAAATCGCCGAGGGTTTCCCCGGATTTGCCGTGAAAATGGATATGAAGCATCCGCCCGTGGCGGTGCACCTCTTCGGCTACAGCCGTGATATACGGCTTGTCCCACTTCCTCCACAGATCGGGACCCAGGAGGGAATTACACGATGATGAACATCCGATGACAAATGATTCAAAACCGGTTTCACCACAGACCCGCCGGACCAGTTCACATGTATAGTCTGTATACCGGTGATGGTACTCCCACAGGGTCTTGTCTTCTTCGGAAAGAAAATAGTATACCGCCTTTTCGAAACCCATTGCCTGCCCGAAAAAATCAAAAAAGGGGACTCCCAGCCAAAACTCCAGGAGATAGGCTTCCCCCGTTTCTGCATGGGCTTGAATGACTTCAGAGAAATCGTACCGGTTATTCGGATCCAGTTCCATATCAACATAGGCGGGAATTTCCTCAGGACTCTTTACCGGATGTTCCGTCACCCAGGAAGGTTCTGAGGCGTGGTATATTTTTTTTGTCCCCATTGTTTGTTTTATCCGTCCCTGCCAGGATATTTCGGTGGTCTCCTCATACTTTTTGTCACCGATGTTTTTCAGCGTTCGGCGGATATGCTTGTCTTCATTTTGAGGAGTGGTAAAGGCCGCTCCCCAGCCTTCACAGGCAAAATACTCGAATGTTGTTTTCAAGCCTCTCCAGAGGGGGATGTTGCGTTCAAATTCAATCATATCAACCCCGAGTATTTTCGCAGGATAGTAATACCAGAACTCCGGTGCTACCGGTACGGTATCTACCGGCTCCCCTTTGTATGCCCTGAGCATCCGCTCTTTCGGTTTCATCCCTTCGTTATCCCTCCGCCCCGGTATTCCTGGATCTGCCGGACAGCAGGAAACCGGTATCAAGGTTCTGCTTTGCAGCTGATTGATTTGCAATGGTAAGCTCCACCGCAATCAAGGGTTCCCCGGGATGAACCGCAGTCCGGCTCTGCAGAGACCATGGGCCGGCAGTGCATTCCCGTTCAACCTGGTAAGCCGTCCACCGGATGTTGACCCAGTCCGTTACCTGGGCCAGGTGTTTTTGTCCGATCAGCGTCAATCCCGTGGTTTCGTCTCCCCCGCTGCAGGGAGGGAAAACAGGATGTTTACATGCAAGGATGTCCGCTTCCATCTGTACCGAACCGACGGCGTTGTTCAATCCCGGCATCCCCTCAAGCCGGGTAATCCGCCGCTTCAGCCACGCGGTGGAGAGATCTTCCAACATGAGGGCCGGTCCCGCGTTTTTTTCAATCACCCTTGTATACCCATGTAATCAATGAGGACCATCCTGCCCTGCCGGTGAGACTCTTCCATACTGCTGATCATAGCATCAACATTGAAGCCGTCTATTACACCGGGTCCCAGCTGTTTTCCCTCCCGGACCGCCTCCGCAATAGCTGCGATTTCGAGGTCAAAGGGATTAACCGGGTCGAACCGGAATTCGGTTACAGCCTCGGTCCTGTTATCATAATACAGCAAAAGGGGCGCGTTCCCTTCGGGAACATCCCACTTCACCGTATAGAGAGTAAGCCGGCCGTCGGTGCCGGTTATCTCGAAGAATTCGTCCCAGGAATTCCGTTCGTATCCGATTTTTTTCAACGGATGGGCCGCGGCCTCAAATAAAACGGATGTTCCCCTTTTATATGAAAAAACGGCCGAAACCTTTCTGTCAAACCTGGTTTCCGGTACATAGTCGATATGACAGTACACTGAATCAGGCCGTCCCATCAGATACGCAATCAGGTCAAGCATATGGCTTCCGGCACATTTAAGTACCGCCCCCCCGTAGGTATCCACTACCGCGGAGAAGTCACCCAGTCCTTCACCGGCATAAAAATTCCCCCACTGTTGGAAGGTCCTGACAGTACCTTGAAAAACGGTTCCTATGTCCGGAAGGAGTTCCTTCATTTTGTCGACTGCCGGAAAGAACCGCTTCATAAAAGCGGTAAAAAAGAGACCCTTCTTCCTGCTTGCCTGAACAACCTCGAATCCTTCTTCCACGGAATTGGTCATCGTCTTCTCACACACGACATGCTTGCCCGCCTCTATCGCGGCGAGGCACATCTCCTTGTGGGATTTTGCACCTGTTAAGATTGAAACCACTTGGACCTCAGGATCTTCCATTACCTTCCGGTAATCATTTGAGAATTTCGCTCCTGTCCTGTTCACCCATGGCTCGGCTGCGGCCCGGTTTACGTCGACAATCAGGGCAACCGCTCCGCCGCATTTTTCAATACCCTCAAAATGAAACCGGGATATGTTTCCGCAGCCGATTATTCCAAACTGTACACCCATCTAATTCTCCTCGAAATCCGCAACCATGATGCTCTTTACGGTTTCCTTTTTATTATTCTTAAGGTCGGTCATTGCATCCCCGATTTCATGCAAACGGAATTTCCTGGTCACCAATTCCCTTACCTGTACAGCCCCGGACCGGACCAAATCGATACACCGGGGAAAGTACAGTGCCGGTGATGCGAAAGAAGCCCGGAGCTGCAGTTTTCGAAAGTGAAAATCGTCCGCGTCGAAGGTAATACGGGCCTTTTCTCCGAATGCAATACCGATGTATGCGCATATACCTCCATTCAGCAGTACCTCCAGGGACGGAGGAATCATCACCGGCGGGGCTGTCACCAGGACCTTTTCCACCCCTACCCGGGGATAAGGGTAATCCCTGAGCTCCATCCTGCCGGTATCGATTATGTCTTCACATCCATATGCAGCGGCAAGTTCAAGCCGTTTCTTCGAATGGGAACGTCCCGCAACGAACACGTTACGGGCTCCCGCCGCCTTCGCCAGCTGCAGCGCCATCAATCCGATGGGTCCCGGACCGATCAGAAGTACGTCGTCGTTTAATTCTATGCCGGCTGTGTACACCAGGTCCAATGCTACGCCTAAAGGTTCGATCAACGCTCCTTCCACGAAAGAAAGGCTCCCTGCGGGAACGGCCGTCTCCTTAGGAACCGTCATGAACTCGGAAAAGCCCATGGGCCCCTTCATCCAGAAGTTCGGTCCCTGGTTATTCAAGTCTACCCTGCCGTTTCTCGCCTGCTCGCTGAAACGGTCGAAGGTACCGCTTTCTAAGATGACCCTGTCACCGGTTTCAACATGGGTGACACCTTCTCCCTTGTCAATAACAGTTCCTGAAACTTCATGCCCGAAAGGCTGCCACCTGGAGGCCTGTGTTGCGGCTGTGTGCAGGTCGGTACCGCAGATACCGCAGGCTTTTACTTGTATCAGCACATCGTCCTCGTCCGGGGCCCGGACCGGAACGTCCCGAATTTCGAATTGAAAGGGCGATTTGACATAAGCTGCTTTCATGGGGTCCTCCTTCTCACATCGATATTTTGTTCGATTAAAGTTCGATAAATAAATGCTGTAAATCGAATAAAAATCAACATTCTATGGCTTTTCGGCCTTAATAATACCAGATAAAATCGAAATATAGCAATAATAAAAAATATATTTGACAACTGTTCTACAAGTGTGGTAGAATATATCGAACATTTAAAATAGTTCGATTACTTTCGAATAGGGATGTGCCATGGACCGGGTAACCATAGACCAGATAGCCAAAACAGCAGGCGTTTCAAAAAGCACCGTATCCTACGTGTTGTCAGGCAAAAGAAAGATAAGCGGGGTAGTGGTGAACCGGGTGCGCAGGGTTATGGAGGAACTTAACTATACGCCCAGGGGCCTGGGAGCAGCCCAGGAGCAGCTTAAGACCAGGATTGTCGGATTATATGTGCCTATCCTTCAGGAACGGATGAGTGACGATTTTTTCTACTATCCGTTGATCGAGGGTGTTCTGGACAGCCTGAATGAGCAGCACTACCGCCTTCTTTTGAATAAACAAACCAGCAGTATGAATTCCAAATCGATAAATGATTTTATTGATGATCATATTCCCGAGGGGATCATCCTCATGAATCCCCTGGAAGCGCACAGTTATGTTGATTCCCTCCAGAATGGAACAATTCCCTTTGTCACCATCGGGACCCCGGAGATGGAGAAGGATGTCTTTTACGTTGATATCGACGCGATAAGCGCTACCTACAGGGCCGCCAGGTACCTGATGGACCGCGGGCATACCAGGATCCTGAATATTATCGCGAAAAAAGGATATATACAGACCGTTCAGTTGGAAAAGGGACTCAGGTTGGCCTATAAGGAGGAGAAGATTTCCCTGGATCCCGGGTATATCGTTCATTCTGCGATGTCCCTGTAGTCAGGATACGACTTGTGCCGCAGCTCCATCGACAAGGGGCTGGATTTTTCCGCTGTTATCGCCCAGAACGAAATAGTGGCTAAAGGGGTCCTGGAAGCCTTAGCGGAATATAAAATCGCAGTTCCGGAAAAAGTCGCAGTAATAAGCCTGGGCGGAAGCCCTATCGGGAAGCTCAATAATCCGAAGATTACCAGTATCGATTTTTCACCCTATGAGATGGGATTCCAGGCAGCCAAGATGCTCATCGAAGTGATAAAGAAAAAGAGGATCAAACCGAGTCACCTGCTTCTCCCGACTAAAATGATAAAGGGAGAAACATGCTGACCTTTACGACCGGTTCGTTGGGCCGGAAAAAATAATTAACACGTAAGGAGAGAATGATGAATGTGTTCAAAAGAATCCTCCTGGTAATGCTGTGCCTGCTCATGGCAGGCGCGCTCTTTGCCGGGGGAAAGCAGGAAAAGGCTGCAGAACCGGAGGAGCAGACGAAGGCAGAAGTAAAAAAGGAGCCGGTAACCCTGGTTGTGTGGGATTTCAAGTACGGGGAAGCCGAGGGTGCAGGACCTCCATTTAAGAAAATGGATGAAATGTTCATGGAACGCAACCCTGACATCATCATCGAGCATGTAGCCCAGCCTCATGATCAGTATTATGAAATCATGCGCGCTGCTGTTGCGGCCGGGGAAGGACCGGATGTAGCCATGTTCCATGCGGAACAGCGGGCCTGGGTCATGGCTGATTACCTGGTTACCCTGGATAACTACATCAAACCGATACGAAACGAAATCCCCGAAAGCGTATGGATCGCCTGTACACCGGGGAGGGATTTTTCCAACGGAATAAAAATCGTTCCCCTCACAACCCAGGGCCTGGGATTTTATTATAACAAAGAACTGTTTAAACAGGCCGGCCTGGACCCGGAAAAACCGCCTAAGGACTGGGATGATTTCCTCGCTGCATGTGAAACGCTGAAAAACGCGGGAATTACCCCGTTTATCTGGGGAAATACACCGGCGTACAATACCAACTGGTTTATCAGGACGCTGGCAACCAATTTTTATAACAATGAAGACTTAGCCGGTTTCGCAACAGGAGAGACGAACTTTACCGATACCGGGTTTGTCACTGCCATTAAGATGATAAAAGAACTCCGGGACAAAGAGTATCTCGACCCCGAAGGCGCGTCTATTCCCCTTTTCATGGATGCGATTGAAAAGTTTAAGACAGGCCAGGG